>CBFDVE010000008.1:0-16777 GCA_965613205.1 uncultured Rhodospirillaceae bacterium | reverse complement strand
ATCACAGAGTTGAGCGAGTTACCGCGCTCGATGGCGCGCCCCAGCAGTTGCGTGGCCGATGGGGCAGCATGCGCAAGGCGATCCTGACCGCGATGAACCCGTGCGGCCCGTTTGTCGTTGACCAAGGCCTCGATGTGAGCCGGATCCTCGACCTGTTGGCCCTTGCCGTAGACGCGGGCATGTTCGGCCACCACCTCACCGGCATCGAGAATGCGCACCGATTTGTCGCGCACGTCAAGGCCTTCAATCAGGGTTTTATCCCAGTGATAAATATGATTGTTGCCGTGAAAAGCGCCACCACCCTTGTGCTGCCACGCGCCCAAAACCGTGGCAATCGAAGTTGCGGCATGCATATTTACAGCACCATTGCGCGAGCGGGTAAAGCCGTAGCCCAGGCGCAAATAGGTGCGCTTGTGATGGCCGACCAGATGGGCCAGATCGACGATTTCCCCCACCGTCAGGTCGCAGATTTGTGCCGCCCATTCAGGCGTCTTATGGGCCAGGTGGGCTTCCATATCCTTCGGCGCGTCGCTGTATTTTGCCAGGTAGTCCCGGTCGGCCAGCCCATCGCGGAACAGCACATGCATGATGGCGCAGGCCAGCGCCCCGTCGGTACCCGGTTTGACACACAGGAAAAGATCGGCCTGGCGGGCGGTTTCCGTGCGATAGGTATCGATGACGACGATTTTTGCGCCATTATTTTTTCGCGCGGCGTTGGCATGGGACCAAACATTTATTTGTGTGCTGATCGGATTGGTGCCCCAAATAACGATGACATCGGATTTTGCCATCTCGCGCGGGTCCGGTCCGGCCAGCTTGCCGGTGCCGGCGACAAAACCGCTCCAGGCGAGGGCCACACAGATAGTCGAATGCTGGCCTGAATATTTTTTAACGTGGCGCAGGCGTTGAATGCCATCGCGCATGACCAGGCCCATGGTGCCGGCATAGTAATAGGGCCAGACCGTCTCGGTGCCGAATTTCTGTTCGGCCTGGACCAGGCCTTCGGCCACTTCATCGAGCGCATTCTCCCAGGAAATTTCCCGAAATTCCCCCTGCCCTTTGGCTCCGGTGCGGCGCAAGGGAGTGAGCAAACGTTGCGGATGATACAGGCGTTCACCGTAACGGGCGACCTTGGCGCAAATCACGCCATCGGTAAAAGTATTGTCTTTCGCCCCCTGCACCCGACCGACCCGGCCATGGCTATCGACATCAATTTCCAGGGCGCACGTACTGGGGCAATCATGGGGACAGGCGCTGTAGGCTTTGGTGGTGTCGTTCGGCATTGCTATTTCCGCGACCTGATGCCGCAGCCCTTAAGGATGATCCGGGTAATGAAGTCAGCCGCCTGGTCGAAATCTTTCGGCCTCGGTTTGCTTTTGCGGCCCAGCACGGCGGCGACCTGGGTTTCAAAATCAGCATAGGTCTGGGTCGCCGACCAGATCAGGAAAAACAGGTGTTCGGGCGAGATCGGGTCCATTAACCCCTGTTCGATCCAGACCTTGAAAACGGCCGATTTTTGTTCGACCCTTTCTTTCAGTCGCGTGCGCAGGAATTTTTCCAGATAAGGCGCGCCATGCAGAATTTCGCTGGCGAACACTTTCGAGGCGTTGGGCCGGTCACGGGAATATTCGATCTTCGACTTGATATAGCGCGATATGGCGACGGCGGGATCGGCGCTGGCGACGATAACGTCGGCGGAATCGAGCCACAGGGTCAGGATGTTTTCCAGAACCGCGTGAATCAGATCTTCTTTGGTGCGGAAATAATAGTGGATATTGGCTTTCGGCAATCCGGCCTTATGGGCGATGGCCGATGTGGTCGCCCCGGCGAAGCCCTGGTCGGCGAACACTTCTTCGGCCGCTTGCAGAATTTTCTGCTCGTTGGCCATGCGTGTTTCCTCGCGACTGGGGGTCGTGCCGGAAGCGTTCCTGTTTTTACCGATGGGTCGATTGAAATTCATGTCACCCGGTATAGCCGATTTCGTCGAATAATGAAACTTGACCATGCGGTCAGGTATTTACTAAAGTCATAGGCTCAGGAGCAGATAGTCAGGCTCTTGAACGGGGTGTCAATTGAAAATGGGGAGGATCGCGCCATGAACAGCGATATCGCTACCAATCGCCTGTCGCAAGACCAGTATCAGGCTAATTTTTCCGATATCAGTGCGGTGCTGAACGGCTGGCAGGCGGCGGTCGAAAGCGAGCGCTGCCTGTACTGTTTCGACGCCCCCTGTGTCGAGGCCTGCCCGACCGATATCGACATCCCCAATTTCATCCGCAAAATCACCAATGGCAACGTCAAGGGGGCCGCCGTTGAAATCCTCAAAGCCAACATTCTGGGCGGCAGTTGTTCCCGTGTCTGTCCGACCGAAATCCTGTGTGAACAGAAATGCGTACGCATGGACAAGGAAGGCAAGCCGGTGCTGATCGGCAAACTGCAACGGTTTTCAACCGATGTCCTAATGGCCACGGGCCAACACCCGTTCGTTCGGGCCGCCGACAGCGGCAAGTCGGTAGCCATTGTCGGGGCCGGTCCGGCGTCACTGTCGTGTGCCCACCGGCTGGCCCTGCACGGCCACAGTGTGACCCTGTTCGAAGCGCGGGAAAAACCAGGCGGCCTGAACGAATACGGCATTGCTTCATACAAAGTGATCGACGACTTCGCCCGGCGGGAGAGCGAATTCGTCATGGCCATCGGCGGCATCGACGTGCACTACGGCCAGCGTCTGGGCGATAACCTGACGCTTGATCAATTGCGCGCCGACTATGACGCGGTCTTTATCGGCATTGGCCTGGGCGGATCGAACGCCATGGGCGTCGAAGGTGAAGACCTGGACGGCATCATGGACGCGGTCGATTACATTCGCGACCTGCGCCAGTCGGCTGATCTGTCAGACTTGCCGGTCGGACGCCGGGTGATCGTCATCGGTGGCGGCAACACGGCCATTGATATGGCCATTCAGATCAAATTGCTGGGGGCCGAAGATGTCACCATGGTCTATCGCCGAGGACCCGACCAAATGGGGGCGACGGAACACGAACAATTCCTGGCCCAGACCCGCGACGTTCGGATTCGTTTCTGGGCCAAGCCCGTCGGCTTTAGCGGCACGGACGGCAAGGTCGGCAGCGTTGAATTTGAACGCACCACCCTCGACGACAAGGGTCGCCTGTCCGGCACCGGCGAGACCTATTCCCTGGAGGCCGATATGGTGTTTCGCGCCATCGGTCAGAAACTGGTGCCGCTGTCTGGTGATGGCGAACGGCCGGAAACGGAAGGCGGGCGCTTTATAGTGGACGAGAATTATCAAACGACCCTGGCCGGGGTCTATGCCGGTGGCGATTGCGTCGAGGGCCTGGATTTAACGGTCGAGGCGGTGCAAGACGGCAAACTGGCGGCGCAAGCCATCCACCGCCAATTAGGAGGTTCATAATCATGGCAGACCTGCGCAGCAATCTGGCCGGAATCAAATCACCCAACCCGTTCTGGCTGGCCTCGGCGCCGCCGACGGACAAGGAATACAACGTGGTCCGCGCCTATCAGGCCGGTTGGGGCGGCGTGGTCTGGAAGACGCTGGGCGAAGACCCGCCCGTGGTCAATCAGACCTGTCGCTACGGGGCCCTTTACGGGACCGACCGCCGGGTCATTGGCTTTAACAATATCGAGCTGATTTCCGACCGGCCGCTGGACGTTAACTTGCAGGAAATCAAGAAGGTCAAGAAAGACTGGCCCGACCGGGCCCTGGTGGTATCTCTGATGGTGCCATGCGAGGAACAAAGCTGGATTGATATTCTGAAAAAGGTCGAGCAAACCGAGGCCGATGGTATCGAGCTCAATTTCGGCTGCCCGCACGGCATGTCGGAACGGGGCATGGGGGCGGCGGTCGGCCAGGTGCCGGAATATATCGAAATGGTGGTGCGCTGGTGCAAGAAGCACAGTTCCATGCCGGTGATCACCAAGCTGACCCCCAATATTACCGATGTGCGCTACCCGGCCCGTGCCGCCCTGTCGGGGGGCACGGACGCGGTATCGCTGATCAATACCATCAATTCCATCACCGCCCTCGATCTCGATCAGATGTCGATCCTGCCCTCGGTCGATGGCAAGGGCACTCATGGTGGCTATTGCGGGGTGGCGGTCAAACCCATCGCGCTCAGCATGGTCTCGGAAATTGCCCGCGACAAGGAAGCCGGTGGCCTGGTTATTTCCGGTATTGGCGGCGTCGAGAACTGGCGCGATGCGGCGGAATTTCTGGCTCTGGGTGCGTCCAACGTGCAGGTCTGCACGGCGACCATGCTGTATGGTTTCAAGATTGTCGAAGACATGATCGATGGCCTGAACAACTGGATGGACGAAAAAGGCCACGGCAAGCTGGATAATTTTATCGGGGCCGCCGTGCCCAACATCACCGATTGGCAGTATTTGAACATCAACTATGAATCGATCGCCGTGATCGACCAGGATAAATGTATCCATTGCGGTCGATGTCATATTGCCTGTGAAGATACCTCCCACCAGGCGATTATTGCGACCAAAGTCAACGGCGAGCGAAAATATGAAATCGATGAACCGGAATGTGTCGGCTGCAACCTGTGTTACCATTTGTGTCCGGTGCCGGGTTGTATCACCATGAAACCGATCAATAACGGCAAGCCGCCCCTGCAATGGGTCAACGATCCACGCAATCCGGCTAATGGGGCGGCAAAATAACAGGGAATATATGATGAAAAATGTACAGGTTAACGGCACCCGCCTCTGGGACAGCCTGATGGAGATGGCCCAGCACGGGGCGACAAAAAAAGGCGGCGTCTGCCGTCTGGCCCTGACCGATATCGACAAGGCGGCGCGGGATTTGTTCGTTCAGTGGTGCGAACAAGCCGGTTGCACGGTGACCGTCGACAAAATGGGCAACATCTTCGCCCGCCGACCCGGTCGCGACAATTCCCTGCCCCCGGTGGTCATGGGTAGCCACATCGACAGCCAGCCGACCGGCGGCAAGTTCGATGGCATCTACGGGGTGTTGTCGGGCCTGGAAGTGATCCGCAGCTTAAACGACATGGATTATGAAACCAACGCGCCCATCGAGGTTTCCGCCTGGACCAACGAGGAAGGTTCACGCTTCGCCCCGGCCATGGTGGCGTCCGGCGTGTTCGCTCAAGTGTTTGATCTGGAATACGGCCTCAGCCGTGCCGATGTGGATGGCAAGACCATGGGCGAGGAACTTGAGCGCATCGGCTATGCTGGTGAAGACGAAGTCGGCGGCCGTGAATTTACGGCGTTTTTCGAGGTCCATATCGAGCAGGGGCCGATTTTGGAAAACGAGGAAAAAACCATCGGCGTGGTGACCGACGCCCAGGGCCAGCGCTGGTACGAAATTACGTTGACCGGTCAGGAAGCCCATGCCGGGCCGACCCCCCTGCCGACCCGCAAGGACGCCCTGTTGGGGGCCGCGCGGATCATCCACACGGTCAACCGCATCGGCATGGACAACCAGCCCAACGGTTGCGCCACGGTCGGCATGATCCAGGTCCATCCCAATTCCCGCAATGTCATTCCCGGCCAGGTTTTCCTGACCGTCGATTTCCGCCATCCCAACGCCGACATTCTGGAAGCCATGAATGACGAGTTGGAAATCGAAATTAGAAAGATCGTCGATACCATCGGTTTGGAAATGGAATTCGAGCAAATCTGGTATTCGCCACCCGTGGCCTTCGACAGCGATTGCGTCAACGCCGTGCGCAAGGCCGCCGAACAGGGCGGCTATGCCCACCGGGATATTGTCAGCGGTGCCGGTCACGACGCTTGTTATATTAACAAGGTCGCGCCGACCGCCATGGTCTTCATCCCGTGTGAAAACGGCATCAGCCACAACGAGGAAGAAAACGCCACCCCCGACGATATTACCGCCGGGGCGCAAGTACTGTTGCAGGCGGTGATCGAACGGGCCAATTCCGTCGGCACGACGGGCGAATGAGCGAGCCGATTATCAATGCGGAAAAACTGAACCTTGTATTCGAAACCGCCGATGTCCCGGTTCATGCTTTGTCTGATGTCGACCTGCAAATTAACAAGGGCGATTTTGTTTCCCTGATTGGCCCGTCTGGCTGTGGCAAGACCACCCTGCTGCGGGTTATCGCGGATCTTGAAAAACCCACGTCGGGCAAAATCGACGTGGCCGGGGTGTCACCTGAAAAGGCGCGCCTGAACCGGCTTTACGGCTATTGCTTTCAGGCACCCGTGCTTTATCCCTGGCGCTCGATCATTCGCAATGTGACGTTGCCCCTGGAACTGATGGGCCTGTCGCGCAGGGATTGTCAACAACGGGCCAAAGAGCATTTAGGGCTGGTTGGCCTGGAAGGTTTCGAGAATAAATTTCCCTGGCAGTTGTCAGGCGGAATGCAGCAACGGGCCTCTATCGCCAGGGCGCTTTGTTTCGAACCGGAACTGATGTTGATGGATGAACCGTTCGGGGCGTTGGATGAAATCACCCGCGATCATTTGAACGAACAGTTTTTGCGCCTGTGGGGCAGCACCGGCAAGACCGTCGTGTTTGTCACCCACTCCATTTCCGAAGCGGTATTTCTATCGACCAAAATAGTCGTTATGAGCCCCCGGCCCGGTCGCATCCTGAAAGTGATCGATACGGATTTACCGCCGGACCGGACCCTCGATTTCCGCGACACCGCCAAATTCCAGGAAATTGCCCACGACGTCCGCATGGCATTGCGGGAAGGTCACAGCTATGACGACTAGGGTGGCCCCGTCAGGTACGCTCGGGCAGCGAATTTACGCGGGCCGGGCCTTTCCGGTTTCGGTCATTCTGACGCTGGTGCTGATCGCCTGGTATGCCGGCGCGGTCTATCTGAACGCCCCCCAGGTGATCGAAAAATTTGAACGGGCCAAAATCGACTGGACCGTGGGACAACTGATCGACGCAAGCTGGTCCATGGGCCGCCCCGTCCTGCCCTCGCCCCATCAGGTCGCTATCGAGCTTTACAAGACCACGGTGCTAAAGAATGTGACCTCTAAACGCAGCCTGATTTTTCATGCCTATGTCACCGGCTCATCGACCCTGTTGGGCTTCGCCATGGGAATTGTCTTGGGCATATTTCTGGCGGTCGGCATTGTTCATGTGCAGACGTTGGAAAAAAGTCTGCTGCCGTGGATCATCGCCTCGCAAACCGTGCCGATCCTGGCCATCGCGCCGATGGTGATTATTATTCTCGGCAACATGGGCTACACCGGCTTGCTGCCGAAGGCGATAATATCCATGTACCTTTGTTTCTTCCCGGTGGTCATCGGCATGGTCAAGGGGCTGCGCTCGCCCGACCCGTTGCAACTGGACTTGATGCGAACCTACAGCGCCACGCCAGCCCAGGTGTTCTGGAAATTACGGCTGGCGTCTTCCGTGCCATTCCTGTTTACCAGCCTGAAAGTGGCCGTCGCCATCAGCCTGGTCGGGGCCATTGTCGGCGAACTGCCGACCGGGGCCCAGGCCGGTATCGGTGCCAGGCTGCTCAGCGGTTCCTACTATGGCCAGACCGTGCAAATCTGGTCGGCCCTGGTTGTCGCCTCGGTTCTCGGCATGGTTCTGGTCTACGCCGTTGGTTTGACCGAGCGCATCGTCGCCAGCCGCATGGGGCAGCGGCCATGAACCAGGTTGGCCTGAAAAGACGGATCGATGACGGCCTGTGTCTGCTGCTGATGGCGGTCGGTTTCCTGCTGCCCATCGGCGCCGGTATTGGCTGGCTGGATATGCCGGGTGTTCTAATCCCCGCCCTGATCGCCTTTGGCTGTGCCGTTTGGCTGGCCTTTGGCCGCACCATGTCGCTTGGTGTATCCCTGGTCGGTGCCGCCAGCGGTGTTCTGGTTCCATCGGCGGCGATGTCTTCAGGGGCGGTGCTGGGGGCACAGGCTGCGGGCCTGTGGTTGTTTGTCGCCGGGCTTTCGATCATCGTTTGGCGGGCCCTGGAAAACCTGTCTGAATTGAAACGCAGCGGCGCGTTTATGAATTTGCTGGTACCGACTCTGTTCGGCCTGTGGCTGCTGTATTTGTGGGAAGTGCTGGTCATTGGTTTCGATGTGCCAAAAGTGTTGCTGCCCGCACCCAGCCAAATCGGCGAAATTCTGGCCTCGCGCACGGATATTCTGTGGGTCGATTTCCAGCAAACCTTCCTGAAAGCCGTTCTCGGCGGATTTGTCATTGGCTGCGGGTCCGGCTTTGTGGTCGCCCTGGTTATTGATCGGGTGCCGTTTCTGGCCCGTGGATTGTTGCCGTTGGGATCGGCGGTCAGCGCCATTCCTATCGTTGGCATCGCCCCGATTATGGTCATGTGGTTTGGTTTTGATTGGCAATCGAAGGCCGCCGTGATCGTGGTCATGACCTTTTTCCCGATGATGGTGAACACGCTCGCCGGGCTTAATTCGCCCGATGAAATGCAAAAAGACCTGCTGCATTCCTACGGTGCATCGGACAGGCAATCGTTTATGAACCTGCGGCTGCCGAGCGCCCTGCCGTTTATCTTCAACGCCCTTAAAATCAATTCAACACTGGCTTTAATAGGTGCTATCGTGGCTGAATTCTTCGGCACACCGACCAAGGGAATGGGGTTTCGAATCAGTACTGAAATGGCCAGGATGAATGTCGATACCGTGTGGGCGACCATTGCGGTTGCCGCCGTTGCCGGTTCTGTTTTCTACGGGATGCTGGCCTTGCTGGAGCGCAGGCTGACTTTCTGGCATCCATCCTATCGCTAACCACTAACAAATACGTTTTAACAGGGAGACAAATTTATGAAAAAATCAATTCAATTGACCAGCGTACTGACCGCCGCCGTGATGGCGCTGGGTCTGGCGCAGGCGCAGACCGCCGAAAAATTGACACTGCAGCTTAAATGGGGAACCCAGGCCCAGTTCGCCGGATACTACGTGGCCAAGGACAAGGGCTTCTATAAAGATGTCGGCCTTGATGTTACCATCAAGCCCGGTGGCCCGGACATCAACCCGTCCCAGGTCATTGCCGGTGGCGGTGCCGATGTGGTGATTGACTGGATGCCTTCGGCCCTGGCGACCCGCGAAAAAGGCGTACCCCTGGTCAACATCGCCCAGACCTTCAAGAAATCCGGCATGATGCTGACCTGCCGCAAGGATAGCGGTATCAAGACCCCGGCCGACTTCAAGGGCAAGACCCTGGGGGTCTGGTTCTACGGCAACGAATATCCGTTCCTGTCGTGGATGGCCAAGTTGGGCTATTCCACCGATGGCGGAGCGAACGGCGTGACGGTCCTGAAACAGGGTTTCAACGTCGATCCGATCCTGCAAAAACAGGCCCATTGCGTTTCCACCATGACCTATAACGAATACTGGCAGATCATCGACGCCGGTATTCCGGCCGGTGAGCTGATCGTTTTCAAGTATGAAGATCAGGGCGTGGCGACTTTGGAAGATGGCCTGTACACCCTGGAAAAAAACCTCAAGGACCCGAAAATGGCCGACAAGCTGGCCCGTTTCGTCAAGGCCTCCATGAAGGGCTGGGAATACGCCATGAGCCACGTCAACGAAGCCGCCGATATCGTCCTTGAAAACGATTCCACGGGGGCACAGACGATAAAGCATCAGCGTCGCATGATGGGCGAAATCGCCAAGCTGATTGCCGGTTCATCAAAAGGTGTCGGTTATCTCGATGTCGCCGATTACGAACGCACGGTCAGCGTTTTGCTGTCCAGCAAGTCTGATCCGGTGATCACCAAAAAGCCCAGTGGTGCGTGGACCCACGACATCTGGAACAAGGCTATGAGCATGTAGCCTGTGGTTTTAGCAGCCAAATAAAAAGGGAAGGCTTCGGCCTTCCTTTTTTTGCCTAAAAATAGGACGCCAGATTATTGCGGATGCGCTCCAGCACGGGAACATCATCGGAGCCGCCGGTGAAATCCAGACCGGTGACGGTTTCGTACAGGTGGATATAACGCCCGGCGAATTCGATCAGGGTGTCTTCCGGGATATCCGGGATATTGTCCTTGTAGGGATCACATTGATCGTTGACCCACAGGCGCAGGAATTCCTTGTCCAGGCCGTGCGGGTTTTCCCCGGTCGCCATTTTTTCAGCATAACTGTCGGCCAGCCAATAGCGCGAGCTGTCCGGTGTCAGGATTTCGTCGGCCAGGCAAACATCGCCATTTTCATCCAGGCCGAATTCGAATTTTGTATCGACCAGGATCAAGCCTCGTTCGGCGGCCAGTTCCCGGCCGCGGGTGAACACGGCCAGCGACAGCCGGGCCAGTTCATCCCAGCGATCTTGTGTGAGCAACCCCTGTTTGATAATTTCCGCCGGTGTCACCGGGGCGTCGTGTTGGCCCTGAACGGCCTTGGTGGTGGGGGTCAGAATGGTGCCCGGCAGTTTCTGATTCTTGACCAGGCCATGGGCCAGATGGATGTGTTGGTCGATCCGGTCATGTAATCCCGCACCACCATTTCGACCGGTAACATGTCGAGTTTCCTGCATACCAGCACGTTGGCATCGGGATAATCTATCACATGGTTGGCGCAGATATCGGCGGTGGCATCAAACCAGAACCGGGCCGTCTGGGTCAGCACCTCGCCCTTGAACGGAACCGCACCCAGGTTTTTGTCAAACGCGCTTTGCCGGTCCGTCGCAATGATGATCATTTTGCCGTCCGGCAGGGCATATGTATCGCGGACTTTGCCCTGATAGTGGCTGGGCAATTCAGGGACGGTCGCGTCCGTCAGCATGTTGGCAATCTGGCGGCGGATGGTCTCGGTGTCGATCATGGCAACAGAACCTGCATTTTCAAAAAAACTGTCATACAGACATGCCGGCCTGTTCGCAAATCTATTCCGTCATTTCCGTTTAACTGTTTTCGGCTTCAGCATCTCGCTGCGCTTGTCCATGGCCGCGTAACAGGGGGCGAAGGTCGGGCGGTCGATGTAGCGCCCTGCCCCACGTTCGGTCTTCAACTCGCCGTCTTGCCACACCACGTTGCCTTGCGAGATAGTCGTTTGCGCCAGCCCGGTCACGGTCATGCCATCGAAGATGTTGAAGTCAATTTGCTGATGGTGGGTTTTTTCCGATATGACCCGGCTACCGTTGGGGTCCCACAGAACGATATCGGCATCCGCACCGACGCTGATCGAGCCTTTGCGGGGATGAATGTTGAATATTTTTGCCGCATTGGCCGAGGTCACGGCGACGAATTCGCTGGGGGTCAGGCGACCGCTGCCGACCCCCTGATCCCAGATCACCGACATGCGGTCTTCGATGCCGCCGGTGCCGTTGGGAATGAGGGTGAATTTATCCTTGCCGGCGGCTTTTTGCGGCGCACAAAAGCAGCAATGATCGGTCGCCGTGGTTTGTAGGTTACCCGATTGCAAACCCCGCCACAGGGCCTCCTGGTGCTTTTTCGGGCGGAACGGCGGACTCATCACATGGGCGGCGGCAAATTCGAAATCCTCGTTCCAGTAGACACTGTCATCGACCACCAGATGCCCGGCCAGAACCTCGCCGTAGACCCGCTGGCCTTCCAGCCTGGCGCGGGTAATGGCCTCGAGAGACTCGCTGCAACTGTTATGCACCACATAAAGCGGCACATCGAGCACCTGGGCGATGCGAATGGCCCGGTTGGCGGCCTCGCCTTCGACTTCCGGCGGCCGGGACTGGGGGTGGCCTTCCGGTCCGGTAATGCCTTCGGCGATCAGTTTCTGTTGCAGATGAAACACCAGTTCGCCATTTTCCGCATGAACCGTACAGATGGCGCCCAGTTCACGGGCGCGGGTGAAGCTGTTCACCAGGATCTCGTCATCGGCCATGATCGCGCCCTTGTAGGCCATGAAGTGCTTGAAGGAATTGACCCCGTGCTCGCGGGTCAGAATTTCCATATCCCGGTGCACGGTGTCGTCCCACCAGGTGATGGCGACATGAAACGAATAATCCAGCGCCGCCTTTTCCGACCATTGCCGCCACTGGTTCCAGGCTTCCATGATCGGCTGTTGGGGTCCGGGAATAACGAAATCGATGATCATCGTGGTGCCCCCGGCGGCCCCGGCCGATGTGCCCGAGAAAAAGTCCTCGCTGGCCACCGTGCCCATGAACGGCAATTCCATATGGGTATGAGGGTCGATGCCGCCGGGCATGACCAGCAAATCACCGGCCTCGATGATCCGCACGCCCGATGGGGCCTCCAGGTTTTCCCCCATGGCGACAATCTGGCCGCCTTCGCAATAGACATCTGCCCGCGCTTCGCCTTGCGCATTCACAACGGTGCCGCCCCGGATTAAAATAGACATGATTTGACCTCCCTGTTATGGACTTCTGTTGGTGCTATGTTGCCCAATATGGGGAAATTTGTCTAGGCCATGGACTCATAAGTGGCGCTGTTTTTAAGGTTCGGAACAATGGAAATAGATTTCATCTTCGACGCCTCTTGCCCCTGGAGCTACATCGGCAAACAACGGCTCGATCAGGCCATTGCCGAGCGACCGGCGGTGTCGGCGCGGATCAAATGGGTTCCGTTCCTGCTCAACCCGGAAGTTTCGCAACAGGGGGCCGACCGCAACACCTATTTGACCACCAAGTTCGGCAGCGAAAGCCGGATCAGGCGTATGCACGAAACCCTGGTCGTGGCCGGCAAGGCGGCAGATATCGTGTTTAACTTCGATCTCATCGACCGGGTGCCGAGTACGCTCAGGGCGCACCGGTTGATCCAGATGGCCGACCTGGCCGAAACAGGCGGAGAAGCCGTAGAACAGATTTTCAGAAGCTATTTTCATGATGGACAGGATATCGGCGATCCGGCGGTTTTGCTGGATATTGCGGAGCGTATCGGCCTCGACCCCGGTGATATCGCCAGGCGATTGCAATCCGATGAATTCAGCGATCTGGTCTACCGGGAAAACGCCCGCGCTCACCGCCTGGGCATTAACGGCGTGCCGTCGTTTGCGTGCAATGGTTCCATGGTTATTTCCGGTGCCCAGGGCACAAAAATTCTCACCCGGGTGATCGATGCGGCGGTAGCGGAAATGAAAATCGGCCGGGTCGGAGCCTCTTTTAGCTAATGACTTTTCGCGCCTGTTCTATAGTGATCATGGCCGCCCCGGCATCGGCCGCCCGGTGATCATAGACGCTGCGGTAGGATGAACAAGACCGGCAGTTTGACAGGAATTTACCGGCCATCTGATCATCGATGATGGATCGGTAGGCCGCATTGTCCAGGCACAGGATTTCCGCCAGAGGTGTCTTCTTCATATCGCCAATAATCAACGAGCCACCGGTATCACGGCAGGCGCAGGCGCGGACCCGGCCATCATATGCGATCTGCACTTCGCCGAACAGCTTGGTGCAGGCCCCGTGCATGTAGATCAATTCGCCGCGGGTGATTTGAATGCCGAGCGGGTCGACATCGCCCTGGCGGATCAGCCCGCCCCAACTGTCATATTCACCGGCAACGGAAAAACGGCAGCCGTCCAGTTTCAAAAACTCGGCAATCAGGCGGGTAATGCGGGTGTCATTGGCCAGAGGATCGCCCGCCATGGCGACGGTTCGCAGGCTGAAATCCAGACCATCGGCAAATGGATTGGCTTTGTAGAGCGCCAGCAAATGTTCCATGTTTTGGCAAAACTTGTCGAGCTGCCGCACCGGCTTGCGGGTGGTCAACTGAAAGCCCTGATCGTCGATGCCGTAAACGCTGACGATAAACTGGCGAAGTTTGCCATACTGGCCCAGGCGGTGCATATCGCGCCCTCGGGCCATGATCAGGTTGGTGAAAAAAACGAACGATGTGATGCGCTCGTCGGCCTCCAGAATATCCAGTTTCTCATAGACTCCCGGATCACTGAAAACGTCGCCCAGCATGGGGGTCAGGACGATTTCGCTAAATCCGAGTTTGCCGGCCTGATCGACCGCATCGATGAACAATTCCTTGCCCATGATTGTGCCCCTGGGCATCTGATCATAGGCGCAAAACCGGCAGGCCAGGTTGCACAGGCCGGACGTTTCGATAAATATCTGCTTGCGCGGATGGGGCACATAAGTACGGCCCAACAGGCGGCTGCGGCTGATCGCAGCAAAACTGCCGAGCGAGCGTCTTAAATTGTGCATACTGATCATTGAGCGGTCGCCACGTCGGCCAATTGCTTCAATAAATGGCGAACCCCGGCCAGTCGTTCCGCCGGACCATCCCAGCCGCGCATGAAAACAAGCTTGTGGTCGGGACGCAGTTTGGCCGTGCCGGTCTGTTCTATGATGAACTGTACCAGTCCGGCGGGATTGGCGAAATCGTCGTTGTGGAAGGATATCACCGCCCCTTTCGGTCCGGCATCCACTTTCGCCACCCCGGCCCGTCGGCTCAACTGTTTGACGGCGACGATTTCCAGCAGGTTTTCGACTTCCTGGGGCAGACTGCCGAAGCGGTCGATCAGTTCGGCGGCGAAGGCTTCGATTTCGTTTTTGTTTTGCAGGCCAGACAGGCGACGGTAAAGTTCCATGCGCACGTTTAAGTCGGCAATGTAATGGTCCGGGATCAGCACCGCCATGCCGATGCCGATTTGCGGGCTCCATTCTTCATCCACACCGGGGCCGCCATCCAGGCCTCGGGCCTCGGCCACGGCTTCTTCGAGCATTTGCTGATACAGTTCGATGCCGACTTCACGAATATGCCCGGACTGTTCATCGCCGAGCAGATTTCCGGCCCCGCGAATATCCAGATCATGGCTGGCCAGCGAGAAACCGGCCCCCAGATTATCCAGCGTCTGCATCACTTCCAGGCGCTTTTCCGCCGCCGGAGTCAGTTTCTTGCGTTGCGGCAGGGTCAAATAGGCGTAGGCGCGAATTTTCGACCGGCCGACCCGGCCCCGCAATTGATACAGTTGGGACAGGCCGAACATGTCTGATCGATGAATGATCATGGTATTGACATCGGGCATGTCGATGCCGGATTCAATGATATTTGTCGATAGCAGGACATCGAAATTGCCCTCGTAGAAGGCGCCAATGGCGTCTTCCAGGTCGCTCGGGGCCATGCGGCCATGGGCGATAATGAACGAAATTTCCGGCACCAGTTCGGTCAGGCGGGTGGCGATGTCGCCTAAATCCTTGATCCTGGGGCAGACATAAAAGGTCTGACCGCCACGGAACCGTTCGCGCAGGATAGCCTCGCGGATGATCACCGGATCAAACGGCATGATGAAGGTGCGCACGGCCAACCGATCCACCGGCGGGGTGGCGATGATGCTCATTTCCCTGACCCCGGTCAGGGCCATTTGCAGGGTGCGCGGGATCGGTGTGGCGGTCAGGGTGATGACGTGCACGTCGGACTTTATCTTTTTAAGCTTTTCCTTGTGGGCGACGCCGAAGTGCTGTTCTTCATCGACCACCAGTAGGCCCAAGTCCCGGAAACCCACGTCCCTGGCCAACAAGGCATGGGTGCCGATGATGATATCGACGACGCCGGACTTCATGCCGTCTTTAATTTCCTTGACCTGCCTGGCCGGGACCAGCCTCGAAATCTGTTCGACCCGGATCGGCAAATCGGCGAAGCGTTGCGCGAAGTTGAGGAAATGCTGGCGGCACAGCAAAGTCGTCGGCACCACAATGGCGACCTGTTTGCCCTGCGTTTCAGCCCGGACGGCTCCCTGTTGGCGTCCTGCAGCCGGGACGGTGAGATCAAGCTCTGGGACGTTGAGACCCGGCGATGTCTGGTCACGCTGCAGGGCCATGAATTCTCGGTATTCACCCTGGACTTCAGCCCCGACCGGCGCACCCTGGCGTCGGGGGGTTCGGATCGCACCGTCGGGCTTTGGGATCTGACCTACTACGATCGCCACATCGCCGGCAACCTCGAATACAACTTCCAAAGAATGCCGGACGTTGACATCCCGCGGGCCGTGCAACAATCGCTTAAAGCGTGGGCGAGGGCTACTTCCGCTGGCCAGATTCGGACCAGCCCCGAGCTACCCTGACATGCCTCGATCCCCCTCCAATCCCGCAATCGGTATCCGGCGAACGAGCATCGGCAAAACGACAAAGAGCGCGTCCATCGATGCGTTAGACTTCCTCACTTCCGGCGCGGTGACGCTGATCCTCGCCGGCATGCACGGCGACGAACCCAAAAGCGTGTTCGTGGCGAGAAAACTTCTCGAACATCTCGATGCCCATCCGCCGGTTGGGTCCGTCATCATTGTTCCGGTGGTCAATCCCGATGGGTACGCCTTGCGGCGGCGCGGTAACGCCCACCGCGTGGACCTGAATCGCAACTTTCCCACCCAGAACTGGCAGCCGGGGCGTCAGAAGAGTCGTTACTATCCGGGGGCGGAATCGGAACCCGAGACCCGCGCCGTCATCCGGCTCATCGAGCGGGTTCGCCCGCGGCGCATCATCACCATCCACTCGATCGACCGAAACCGATTCTGCAACAACTACGACGGACCGGCCAAACGCATCGCCTCCGCCATGGCCCGCCGCAACGGTTACCCGGTGGCGGGTGACATCGGCTACCCCACGCCCGGAAGCCTGGGAACTTATGCCGGCGTCGAACGACGCATCCCCACCGTCACCCTCGAACTCCCCTCCCACCATTCACCAAAACGCTGCTGGCAGGACAACGCCAAAGCCCTACTATGGTGCTGTCGATAGGCGAGCGTCGCACAAAAGGGAGATTCTGAACTTGCGATCACCGATCGGACGGTACACCAACTGGCTGCACACCCGTTGGCCGGCGGGCACGGTGGAGCGGCTGCCGGACGTTCAACCCGACGGGTCCACCAATGTCCC
>CBFDVE010000007.1:0-17547 GCA_965613205.1 uncultured Rhodospirillaceae bacterium | reverse complement strand
GGCGCGCGAACATGCCGGTCAGGGCCTGCATCTGGTCGCGCCCGGTGAAAAAGGCCAGCTTTTTGGGATCGGTCGAACGGATATGACCCAGGCGTTCAGTCAGGGTAGTGAACGCTTGTTGCCAGGAAATCGCTTCGAACTTGCCCTCGCCCCGTTCGCTGCCTTGCTTGCGCTTTAAGGGTTTGAGCAAGCGGGCCGGGGAATATTGTTTCATAATTCCCGCAGCGCCCTTGGCGCAAATGACGCCCTGGTTCAACGGGTGATCCGGGTTGCCCTCGATATAACGAATTTCACCATCGCGGATATGCACGTTAATGCCGCAGCGACAGGCACACATATAGCATGTGGTCGATTTGATCTCGGTCTTGCCAAGATCACTGTCCCGGTGTTGTTCGGGGTCTTTCAAGGGTCAGCTCTCAGCTCTGGTTACGACAGTCTGCCGACTGTTATATTCGAATTAGCTAATATTACAAAGCTCTAATATCTTCTTCTGGCAACCGGCACCTTGTCAACTTGCATGTGGGGAGGCAAGCTTGAGCGCTCAAGGAACATCAAAGATCAAGGCCTGGGCCTTGAATTTTGATGTTGCAAGGGAAGGGATCTATACTCGCTCATGGATCCGCACATCACCTTCATCGGCCTGGGTGTCGAAGACCTGCAACGGTCCATCGACTTCTATCAGAAAGGTCTTGGATTTCCTCGCAAAGAGGGACCCGATGGCATCGCCTTTTTCCAGCTTGCAGGCATCATGCTGTCCCTGTATCCACGCGACAAAATGGCCGAAGACATTACCGTCAACCCGCAAGGTTCAGGATTTCCAGGCTTTACCCTGGCTCATAATGTGAGCTCGGAAGAGGCCGTCGATGCGACCCTGCAAGAGGCCGTGGCGGCGGGGGCGACTTTGGTCAAGCCGGGCCAGAAAGTGTTCTGGGGCGGCTACAGCGGCTACTTCACCGACCCGGATGGCTTCTACTGGGAAGTCGCCTATAATCCGTTTATGTGATCAGCGCCATATCCCGCGCGTATCGATCACCGTTTTGTCGGCCAAGCGATCCCGGTCCAGTTCGCGGAAATCCCGATGATCGACCAGCAAGGCCACCACCTGGGCTTTTTCCAGCGCCGCGGCCAAGGGGTACAGGCTGGCATTTTTGTGGGTTTTGAACGGGTCCGGCAGATCATCGGTATGGGGTTCGACAATCAAAACCTGGCCCCTGAAATCCCTGGCCACGGCAGCCGCGATGGTGACCGCTGGGCTTTCGCGCATGTCGTCGATATCGGCTTTGTAGGCCAGCCCCAGGCAGGCGATGGTATCGGCATCGGCGGACGCTGCGGCGGCCAGGATTTTTTTCACCACATGGCCGGGTTTGCCGTCGTTGACCCCACGGGCGGCCTGAATCAACGGGCTTTCGTTGGGGGTTGAATGGGCCAGGAACCAGGGATCGACGGCGATGCAGTGGCCGCCGACGCCGGGTCCGGGTTGCAGGATATTGACTCGCGGGTGCCGGTTGGCGAGCGCAATGGCATCCCACACATCAATGCCCATCTTGTCGGCAATCAGCGACAGTTCGTTGGCAAAGGCGATGTTGACATCCCGGTAGGCGTTTTCCGACAGCTTGACCAGTTCCGCCGTCGCCGCCGTGGTCAAATGGCATTGCCCTTCCACCGCAATGCGATAAAGCGCCGCCGTGCGTTCGGCGCACTTGGGCGTGATGCCGCCGACCACCCGGTCGTTGCGCACCAGTTCCAGCAGCACCCGGCCCGGCAACACCCGTTCCGGGCTGTGGGCGATGTTGATCTGGGCATCTTCGCCCGTCTGGTGGGGGCCCGCTTGATGGGGCAAGGTCAGGTCCGGTCGGGCCTCGGCCAGCCACCGGGAGACCCGTTCGGTGGTGCCGACCGGGCAGGTGCTTTCGATAATAACCAGGGACCCGGGCGCCAGCACCGGGGCGATGGAACGGGCGGCGGCATGGACGTAGTCCAGGTTGGGTTCGTGGTTGTCGCCAAAGGGTGTCGGTACGGCGATGATGAAGGCATCCGCCGGTTGCGGCGTTGCCGCCGCCTTAAGCTTGCCGGTCGAGACGGCCCCGTTGACCAGAATGTCCAGGTCCGGTTCGACAATATGAACCTTGCCCTGATTAATCAGGTCGACCGTAATCTTGTTGGTATCCACCCCTAGTACGGAGACACCACGGCTGGCGAACACGGCGGCGGTCGGCAGCCCCACATAGCCCAGGCCGATAACGCAAAGCTTTTGAAAATCACTGGGCACGGGCGGTTCCTCGTTTCAGAATATCGGCGACGATTTGGGCGCTTGCGGTGCCGTCGCCGTAAGGATTGTGGGTTCGGCTCATCTCGCCATAGGCCTTTTCATCATCCAGCAGACGGTTGCATTCACCGACGATAGCGTCTTCATCGGTGCCGACCAACCGCACCGTGCCGGCGGCCACCGCTTCCGGCCGTTCGGTGACATCACGCATGACCAGGACCGGCTTGCCGAGCGACGGAGCTTCTTCCTGGATGCCGCCGGAATCGGTGATCACAAGATAAGACCTTTCCATCAAAAAGACGAACGGCAGATAATCTTTCGGTTCGATCAGGTGGACATTTGAGAGATCGCCCAGCAACCGGTGAACCGGATCGGTGACGTTGGGGTTCAGGTGTACCGGATAGATAATTTGTACATCGTTCCGGGCGGCCAGTGTGGTCAGCGCCCGGCAGATGTTCTCAAAACCCTGGCCGAAATTTTCCCGCCGGTGGCCGGTGACCAACAGAAGCTTTCGCGCCGGATCCAGATACGGCAACTGGGCCTCCTGCACCTGGCGTAATTTGTCGTCCTGTTTCAACCGGCTGCTGACATCGAGCAAGGCATCAATGACCGTGTTGCCGGTGACCACAATAGCGCTTTCCGCCACAGATTCCCGGCGCAGGTTATCGGCCGCCTGTTCGGTCGGCGCATAGAACACATCGGCGATGGTATCGGTCAGGCGGCGGTTCATTTCTTCCGGCCAGGGGGCGAATATATCGCCGGTGCGCAGGCCCGCTTCCACATGGCCGACGGGAATGCGCCGATAGAATGCGGCCAGGGATGCGGCAAATGTGGTCGTGGTGTCGCCGTGTACCAGCACCCGGTCGGGCTGGCATTTATCCAGCACATCGGCCAAACCGGTCAGGACGGTACTGGTGATGTGGCTTAGGTCCTGATTGGGCCGCATCACATTCAAGTCGTATTCGGGTTGAATGGCGAACAACTGCAACACCTGATCGAGCATGGAACGATGCTGGGCGGTGACACAGACAACGGACTCTACAGTAGGCTCTGCCTCAAGAGCGCGGATCACCGGGGCCATTTTTATGGCTTCCGGGCGGGTGCCGAATACGGAAAGAACTTTCATGGCTGTGATGGATATCGTGATGGCGAGGTTTTCGCAACAACGGCTTTCCCCTGTGATACATTAATTTGATGGAACAAAGAAGTATAGTCGATCCCCTCGGGGCACTTCGCAGGGCGGCTCTCTGCCTGGCGCTGGTATTTATCGCCCTGGCCACCCTGTCGGTTGCCAGGGCCGCAAAGATGGTCAGCCACCGGGCATTCTATACGCTCAGCTCGGGTGGCTTCAAAAGCGGCGGCAGGTTCACCGGGGTCGATGGCACCATGGAACTGGCGCTGGAAAAAGATTGCACCGGCTGGACCATGTCGCAATCCTTGCGGATGAACCTGCAAATGGCCAACGGCAGTGAATTACGCCAGGTGCACCGTTATACGGGCCGGGAATCCGACGATGGCATTCGCTATGATTTTTATTCCTCCAGCCAGATCGGTAACAGCCGCGAGGACTTCCGGGGGCGGGCGATCATGGAAAGCTCCGGCGGTCCCGGAAATGCCGTGTTTCGAATTCCCCAAGGAAAGAAAATTCCCCTGCCACTGGGAACCAAATTCCTGTTCGCCCATACGATTTACCTGATCGAGCAGGCCGAGGCCGGGGCCAGACTGGCCACCGCCATTGTCTTCGATGGTACCGATGATGAAGGCCCCCAGGAAGTGACCGCCTTCATTGCCCGCAAACGGCACGCTAGAGAATTTATTGGTAAAGACAGGGTTAAAGCCCTGGGGCCGCTGGTCGATCGTTCGGGCTGGAAGATTCGAATGGCATTCTATAAACTGGACAGCCGGGGGGCGGTTCCGGAATACGAAGTCGAAGCTCTACAACTGGACAACGGCGTGACGCCGTGGTTGCTGCTCGACTATCAGGATTTTTCGGTTGTATTGGAATTGGACAAGCTGGAAGAAATTTCATCGCCGCAATGTTAAGCCAGTGGCGTTAGGGAGAGATGCCAAAATAATGTTGAGGTCACTGTTCATTTCGGCACTGATGCTGGCCATGGTTGTGACCCTGGCACCCGGCAAGGCGGTCGCCGAACCGGCATTTATTGGTATGCAGGTGCAGGGTATTTCCAAGGCCGTCGCCAACGCACTCGGCTATGACAAAGACCAGGGTGTCCTGGTCCGGGATGTCTATTTGGGCGGCCCGGCCAACAAGGGCGGGGTCCAGCGCGGCGACCTGATTTTGAAATTTGCCGACACTGAAATCGATACCTACGAGCGCCTGATGGCCCTGGTGCAGACTTTGAGCGCCGGGGCCGAAATTCCCATCACCCTGCTGCGCCTGGGCAAGATCATTGATCTGACCATCCGTACCGATGCCTGGGATCCGGCCTGGCAAATCAAAAGAGGAAGCTTTGCCTCGTTCCCGGAAATTGGCGTCACCGTGGCCGCGCTGACGCCGAAAATTCGCAAGAGTTTCGGCCTGCGCTGGGGCTCTCTCGGCATCGTCGTTACCCTGATCAACCCGGAAAAAGCCAAGGGCCTGGATCTGGCCCGGGGCCAGCTTATTCACCAGATCAATCAACAGCCCGTGTGGGACCCAAAACAACTGACCACGATGTACAAAGAGGCCAAAAAAGCCGGTCGAAAAACCCTGCTGCTACTGATCGAAGACAACAAGGGCTTCCATTTTTCAATCCTGAAAGTGAAATAAAGATCAATTAAAGATCAATTAAAGATCAATTGTTGCGGGTGGCGCGAATCAGTTGTTTCAGGGTTGCCATATCGACCGCACCGGGCACCACATGCCGACCGATAACAAAAGCCGGGGTGCCGTTAATGCCCAATTCTTCGGCCAGCTTCATATTGGCCGCTATTTCCAGCTTGATCGCCGGATCATCCATTCGGGCGCGAACCTCGCTGACATCGTAACCGGCTTTTTTGGCGTACTTGAAAATGCGCTGTTCATCGAGGCTGCCGCGAGAGGTCATCACGGAGGTATGATAGGTCATGTATTTTTTCGGATCAATCGCCCACAAGGCGAGCGACACGCGGGTGGCGATCACGGATACCGGACCCAAAATGGGGAATTCCTTGAGCACGTAGCGGATATTCTTGTCTTCCTTGAGCAGCTTCTGGACCGTCGGGAAGACTTTTTTGCAATAGGGACAGCGATAGTCAAAAAATTCGACAACCGTGATATTGCCTTTTGGGTTTCCACCGACGGGTGATCCGGGATTGAATTTTAAAACATCGGCATATTTTTCCAGTTTCAGCTTGACCTGGTCCTGTTTCGACATTTCCTGGCGTTGGCGATATTCCTCTACCGATTGCAACAGCACTTCCGGGTTGGCCAGAAGATACTCGCGGACAATATTTTCGATGGCTTTTTTCTGGTCGCCGTCAAAGGTCTGTGCACTGGCGCTGCCGACAAGCATAAAAGTGGTCAAGATAGCCAGGAGTATTCCGCGAAATGTCATAAGGGATCGTTCCGTTGGTAGGTTTTCAGGGCCGACAGAATGCGACAGGATGGCCGGCGATACAAGTCACTAACGTGAGAGTACGATTGCCGACACATAGGCCGGGGCCGGGGGGCGGTTGGGGGGGGTGGCGATGCCGATAAACATGATCTGGGCCCGACCGACATCGTCGCCGGGCCAGGCGCGGGCGTAAAGGTCGGCCAGATCGACGTCTTCCCGCCACCAGGTACCGGCGTTTTCGCGCCCGCCGCGGACCGTGTAGCGTGGGGCGGCACGGGCGTCAATCGCCTGGGAAATTTCGAAAACACCCCGCTGCAAGGCGGATTCTCCCCAGGTCAGCGAGATCGCCCGGTCGTGGGGCGGCAGGCGGCTGCCCAGCCATTTCAGAGGCTGAGACCCCCAACTGCCACTGGCCGGATTACCGCCATGGAAACCGACAATCACCCGTACCGGATGAAAACCCGGTGCCGAGGGCGGTTCGATATTCCATGACCAGCTTAGAAACGGCGTCGATAACAACATCGCCTGGGTTCGCCGAACCACGATGAAGGCATTTTTTCCGTTGGCGATGCGCAGGGCCTGAACGCCGTCCTTGCTGACCACCCGAAGCTGCTGCTGGCTGATCTCACCGTTGCTTTCCACCACCCAGTCATCGGGTAGTTGGGCCGCCGTAAAGCCTGGAACGGGGCCAAGAACGGCGAGCAATCCTTCCGGCGTCATGGCGGCGCGCGGGGCGGTGCAACCGCTCAACAGCCCGCCGATGAGAACGCTCCCAAGCAACAGCAAGGCGCATTTTCCGACCATCCGGGCGCTCACTATTTGCTCTTCATGTTGCGGGCGGCAGTCAGGATATCCTGCGCCTGGAGCCAGCCCCGAGAGCCTGTGGGCAGTAATTTTTCAACCCTTTCGGCGTGATAAATGGCGTTGCTCACATTGCCGTATAACAGCGCTTCTTCGCCCAGCGCCAGAGAACTATCGGCGGTTTTGCCCTGACGCCCATAGGCGATGGCCAGTTGCCGCCAACTGGCGCCATCGGAACGGTCCATTCTGATCGAGGTAATCAGATGCCGGATCGCTTCGTCGAGCAGCGCCGGGTCGTTGGCTTCGACCAGCACCTGGGCCAGTTCGCTATGGATCAGGGGTGATTTTGGAGCCAATTCGGCGGCCTTGCGATAGGACGGTCGCGCCTCGGCGTTGCGACCGTTTTCGTACAGCATCTGGCCCTTCAGTTCATGAAAATAAGGGTCGTCCGGTTGCTCGGCGATCAGGCCATCTATCAAGGGTAAGGCGCGCTCTAAGTCGGCTTTCCGGTAATAGGCGATGGCCCGTGCATAGCGGGCTTCGATGGATGTATCGTTGTTTCGGTAACGTCGCAAAGTGGCAGTGGGGGCATTTAGAAAGGCCAGCAGCTTGGCCTTCATGCGGCCATGGCGCATGGCGAAATCTGCCTTGACCGGCGTGTCGGAATAGGCCGAATTGGCAATAAAGTTGTCGACCGCCTGAATCCGCTGGCGGGTCAGGGGGTGGGACCGATAGTAGGGGTCCTGGCGGGATTCGCCGATGAATTCCTGATCTCCCAGAATTTCAAAGAATTCGCGCAATCCCCGGGAGGATTGCCCGGTCGCCTCCATGTATTTCATGGCGGCGGCATCGGCGGCCCCTTCCTGGGTGCGGCTGTATTGCAGGAAACTGCGTTTGCTCAATTCGGATCCCCCCAGAACCAGGGCGCTGCCAACCTCGCCCTGGCCGCCGATTATCGCCGCCCCGCCCAGCACGAGAGCCAGAATGGATTGTGCCGAGGCGGCTTTCATGGCGTCCCGCTGGCGCGACAAATGACCGCCGGCAATATGTCCGGCTTCGTGGGCGATGACGCCAATCACCTGTCCGGCATTTTCGGTTCGGGTCAACAGCCCGGTGTTGAGAAATAATTTCTGCCCACCGGCGACAAAGGCATTTAGGGTGTTGTCGTTGACCAGATAAATGTTAATAGCAGAAGGTTCCAATCCGGCGGCGACGAACACTGGCGTTGCATATGCCCGGATGGTATTTTCAATTTCCGCATCGCGGATAAACGAGAGTTCTCTGGCCCCGGCGACCCGCAGGGGCACCATGATGGCCACAAGCAGACAGCCCAGTAACCCGACGGATACCGGCAAACGAATGTATTTCAAGAATAAATCAAGGCCAGCCATGATGGCAAAAGGTAGTGATCGTTTATCCTCTAGTCAATCGGGGCGCGGACGATATGGCAAGATGATCAGGGTAGTTTTATTGCCCGGCCTGCTTGCCGGTGTCCTGGTATCGTGCAGTGCCCTGCAACAAACGGCCGATGATTTCGAAGAACTGGGGCGTGGGTTACGCGGCCTCGATAGCAATGCCGCGATCGAATTCGTCGGTGCCGTTGTCGCCGATGAACCGAAAGCGGCACTGGCCGGCCGGGAAGCCCTGATCGCCGGTGGCAATGCGTTCGATGCCGCCACCGCAACCTATTTTGCCCTTTCCGTGACCATGCCATCGACCGCCGGGCTGGGTGGTGGAGGCGTCTGTGTGGTCCACGATGCGGCGAGTAACAAATCCCTGGCGCTGGATTTCCTCAGTCGACCTTCGGCCCAGATTGCCAATGCCAGATTGCGTCCCAATGCGGTGCCGGGAAATGTGCGCGGATTTTTCGCCCTGCACAGCCGTTATGGCCGACTGCCGTGGGCCCAACTGGTCGGACCGGCGGAAAGCATGGCTCGCTTCGGTACTCGTGTGTCTCGGGCCTTTGCCGCCGATCTGGACAAGATCGGCAGTGCCTTGCTGGCCGACCGGGAAGCGCGCCGGGTGTTCGGGCGAACCGATGGTGGGCTGAAGCGGGAAGGGGACAAGATTATCCAGCCCGGATTGGCCGAAACACTGGGCGGTGTTCGCAAATTGGGGGTCGAATACCTGTACAAGGGGGCCGGTGCCGAGCGTTTTGCCGCCACGGTCGCCGCCGCCGGAGGGTCTCTGAGCGGCCAGGATTTGATCGATTTTCGACCGGTATGGCGCAATACCCTGAAGCTGCCCCTGGGTGACATTACCGTTCATTTTGCCCCGCCGCCCGCCGCCGCCGGGGCCCTGGCCGCCGAAATATGGGCCATGTTGATGGATGGTCGCCGCTATCAGAGCACCCCGGACAAGGCGAAGCCGCATTTGCTGGCGGAAGCCGCCATGCGGGCCTACGCCAGCCGGGCCGGATGGATGGCCGCCGATGGCAGCATCACCCTCGATGTCGGCGAACTGGCCTCCAGGGCGCGAATCAAGGCCCTTATGAAAAGTTACCGCTTGGCCAGTCACACCGCGGCAGAAACGCTCAATCCGCCGCCAAAAAAGAACCCCGATGACCCCTCGGCGGCGACCTTTGTAACGGTCGATGCCAATGGTTCGGCGGTCGCCTGTGCGCTCAGCATGAACGGCTTGTTCGGCAACGGCATCATCGCCGGCGACAGTGGCGTGCTGCTGGCGTCCGTGCCCGGCGCAGGCGGTCGCGGCCCGGCCTCACTGGGCCCTATTGTGGCGGTTGATAACATCAGTAATGAATTCTTTTTCGCCGCCGCCGCCGCCGGTGGGGCGACCGCCCCAACGTCGTTGATTAATGTGGCATTGCAGAATTTATTTACCGTCGATACCCTGGAAAAGGCGATGGCGGCCAAACGCCTGCACCACGGCGGCTATCCCGACATCGTTTATTACGAGCAGGGATACGACGAAAACGCGGTACAGGATTTGCTTAAACGCGGTCACCGGGTCGCCGCCACGGCGACAATCGGTCGGGTCAACGCCATTGGCTGCACCGAGGGCCTGCCCGCCGCTCCGGAAAGCTGCGAAGCGGTCAGCGACACCCGCGGCTTCGGCATGGGGATCAGGGTGAGCGAGTAAGTGGGTGAGTGATTAAATGGCCTTGAAGACCTCACTACGGGGAGCCGTGCCGCCCTTTATCGTCATGGATGTGATGCGTGCCGCCTACGACCGGGAAGTCGCCGGGCATGACATCTGCCATCTGGAAGTCGGTCAACCGGGCACGGCCGCGCCGCAACCGGTGCTGGATGCCGCCAAGGCGGCGCTGGAGCAGGACCGGATTGGCTATACGGGTGCCTTTGGCCTGCCGCCGTTGCGCCAGCGCCTGTCCGATCACTACCGGGATTTTTATGGCGAAGATGTACCCGCAGACCGGATTATCGTCACCACCGGATCATCGGGCGGGTTCGTTCTGTCTTTTCTCGCCATTTTCGATCCCGGCGACCGGGTCGCGCTGGCCAGTCCCGGATATCCGGCCTATCGCAATATCCTGCGCGCCCTGAATGTGGAGCCGGTGGAAGTCCTGGTCGGGCCGGAAACCAACTACCAGCCGAGCCCGGAAATGCTCGACAAAATCGACGGCAAGCTCGATGGCCTGATTATCGCCAGCCCATCCAACCCGACGGGAACCATGTTACCAGCCAGGCAATTGCAGGCCCTGGCGGACTACTGCCGGGAGCGGGAAATTCGCCTGATTTCCGATGAAATCTATCATGGTGTGACCTATGGGACAGAGGCCAAATCGGCCCTGTCATTCAACGATCAGGCCATCGTTATCAACAGTTTTTCAAAGTATTTTTCGATGACCGGCTGGCGGCTGGGCTGGGTTGTGGTGCCCGAAATTTTGCTCCGCTCCATGGAATGTCTGGCCCAGAACCTGTTCATATCGCCGCCCACCCTGTCGCAACTGGCGGCCATCGCCGCCTTTGACTGCCGCCCCCAACTGGATGCCTATGTGGCCAATTACGGGCGCAACCGATCCTTGTTGCTGGATCAGTTGCCCAGGGCCGGGTTCGATAAGCTGTCCAACCCGGACGGCGCTTTTTATCTCTATGCCGATGTATCGGAAATGACCAATGACAGCGTCGATTTCTGTCGCCGCATTCTGGCTCAGGCCGGTGTGGCGATAACCCCTGGCATCGATTTCGACCCGGCCCGTGGCAACCGCTATGTGCGGTTTTCCTTTGCCGAATCCTATGCCGTGATCGAACAGGCGGCAAGACGCCTGATCAACTGGCAACGCTGAAATCAGTTAGCGCCGCCACCAGCCGCGTTTTGGTTTTTCGGCTTCATCGGCGACGGGTGCATCGCCGATGTTGATCACGGTCGTTTTCGCCGCTTCTGGATTGACCTCTGTCGGTGCTTCTTCCGGGCCGGGTACGGCGACCGCTATTTCCGATACGGGCGCGGGATCGGCCACTACTGCCTCGGTTTTTTTGCGCGGTTTGCGGGTCCGTTTGGGTTTTTCAGTGGTTTCCTCGACCGTTTCCTCGACCGTTTCTGCTGCGGCATCTGCGGCCTGTTCCGGCACCGCCTCGGGTTTCGGCTTGCGGCGGCGCGGGCGACGGGCCGGTTTGGCTTCATCAGTCGTCGTTTCCGCAATCTCGTCGGAAGCCGTCACTTCGGGAGCCTGTTCGCCGGTCTGATCAGCGGCAGCGATAACATCATCATTGGCGGGAGTTGCTTCCGTTTCAACGGGTCTCGGTAATCTGCCACCCCGGCGGCGGCCACCCCGTTTGCCCCGGCGGCGGCGCTTGCTACCAGTTTCTTCGCCCTCATCGTCAGATTTGCCGGCTCGGATATGCTGACTTTCCGATGTGACGTTATCGCCGTTCTGATCATTTTGCGGAGCGTTTTCACCGTCTGCCGATTTGCGGTTGCGCGACCTGCGACGGCGGCGCTTGCCCGGTTTTTCATCCCCTTCAACAATCATCGAACCGGCCTCGCGGGCGACTTCTTCGCGCACATCGCCTCGGATCCGTTCCAAGCGCAAGTCAGGTGGAACCAGGGCATCATCGGCGGCGACGTTGATCGAAATTTCGCAGCGGGTTTCGATCTCGCTTAAGGCAGATCGCTTCTGATTGAGAATATAAAGGGCAATGGCGGTCGGGACGTGAACGACAAATTCACTGGCCTGTTTGCGATTGGCCTCTTCCTCGATGGCCCGCAACGCCACCAGGGCCGACGAATCCGTTGAGCGGCGAATGCCCGTGCCGCCACAATACTGGCACGGTTCCGAGCTGGTTTCGATCAACGACATGCGCAGTCTTTGCCGCGACAATTCCAGCAAACCAAAGGGACTGATGCGACCGATCTGGATACGGGCGCGGTCGTTGCGCATGGCATCTTTCAGGCGGCGTTCGACCAGGCCATTGTTGCGGTTCACTTCCATATCGATGAAATCGATGACGATCAATCCGGCCAGGTCGCGCAGACGCAATTGCCGGGCGATTTCGTCGGCCGCTTCCAGGTTGGTTTTAAGGGCGGTTTCCTCGATGTTGCGCTCGCGCGTCGAACGACCCGAATTGACATCGATAGAGACCAGCGCTTCGGTCGGGTTGATGACAATGTAGGAGCCCGACTTCATGTGCACTTCCGGCGAATGGATGGCGTCCAACTGGCTTTCAACCTGGAAGTGCCGGAACATGGGCATGGTCACTTCCTTGTAGGGTTGCACCCGTTTGGCGTGGCTTGGGATTAACAACTTGATGAAATCCTTGGCCATGCGATAGCCGGCATCGCCGGCAACGACAATGTCTTCCACATCGCGCGAATACAGGTCGCGGATCGACCGCTTGATCAAATTACCTTCTTCATGCACCAGGCTGGGAGCCATGGAGTTCAGGGTCAGTTCCCGGACGCTGTCCCACAGGCGCATAAGGTATTCATAATCCCGCTTGATTTCCGAACGGCTACGCTTGATTCCGGCGGTGCGGACAATCACCGCCATGCCGTCGGGAATTTCCAATTCAGACAGGATCGCTTTTAGCTGCTTGCGGTCGGCCCCGTTGGTGATCTTGCGGGAAATGCCGCCGCCCCGAGCCGTATTGGGCATCAGCACGCAATAGCGACCGGCCAGCGAGATGTAGGTGGTCAGCGCCGCGCCCTTGTTGCCCCGTTCTTCCTTGACCACCTGAACCAGTATAATCTGCCGCCGTTTGACCACTTCCTGAATCTTGTAGCGGCGATAGTTCAGATGCTTGCGTGGCGGTCGGGCTTCATCGGTGTCGTCGCCTCCCAGGGTCTCGACGCCCTTGGCCTTGTTGGCCGTTTCCACATTGCGGTGATCGTCGATCCCCGATTCCTCGCCTTCTCCGGCGTCATCGTCGGTATCGGATTCACCTTGTTCTTCCGCAGCTTCGCTCTCGGGCGCTTCGTCGGACGCGTCGTCTGGCTCAACCTCGGCACTGTCCTCGGAAATTTCCGCAGCCTTGTATTCTTCCAACAGGGCCTGGCGGTCCTCGATGGGAACCTGGTAATAATCGGGGTGAATTTCGCTGAACGCCAAAAAGCCGTGCCGATTGCCGCCGTAATCGACAAACGCCGCCTGTAAAGAAGGCTCTACACGAATGACCTTGGCAAGATAGATGTTGCCCTTGAGTTGCTTCCGGGATGAGGATTCAACATCAAAGTCTTCGAGCCTGTTTCCATTCATCACCACGACCCGGGTTTCCTCCGGATGGGTGGCGTCGATTAACATTTGTTTGATAGACATTAACTTTGTAGCTCCAATACACCGGGCCTTCCGCAGGTGTTACATTGCGGTGATGGTCGGTGCGTGTTTGCGATGGGCTGGCGGCGCTCGGCAACAGGCTCACGTCCGCGCAAGTGTGCGGCTGAGGTGTTGTCACTGATTGAGCTGCTCTATCCAGCATAAAAAACCTTAGTAAATCAGGGCCGTACAGTTGGTCTTGTATCGCCACGCGGGCGAATTGTCCAATTGACGGTAATCGGTGTACGTTCCTAACGGATTGTACACCATCGAGTGGTTAACATAACGGTAGGTTTTTCGTTCGACAATCATCTTGTTTGCTTTTGGCCAAATAATTCGACCTCCGGATCGGCTTAACCGGGTTTTAGGACTGCAATGACGGCGTTTTTGCACGATTTTGTGAACCGGCACCAGTCCAGGTGTTTTATCGCCCTGATGGCCTTTGTGACCGTCATGGTCGCGTTTTCTGTTCGGGTCCCGGCGGCCGAAGCGGTGGTCACCGACGTTCGGGTTGGCGAACACAGCGGCTCGACCCGGCTGGTTTTCGATTTCGATCGCAAAATCAGTTTCAAGATTTTCGTCCTGAAAAACCCCGACCGGGTGGTCATCGATCTGCCTGAAGTGGGTTGGCGGCTGCCGACCAAGCCCTTGCCGGTGAATGTGGGAATATTGCAGAAGTTGCGCTACGGATTGTTCAAACCGGGGGTGTCGCGGGTGGTGCTCGATGTCAACACGGCACCGACCGTCAGGCGCAGTTTCCTGCTTGATCCGGGGGCCACGGAAAGCTACCGGCTGGTGATTGATCTGGGCTCGGGTCAATCGGTAGATACCGCCAAAACGGTGGTCGTGCCGCCGCCGCCAACGCCCGACCCGGCACCGATCATTGCCGGCAAACGGATCATTGTCATCGATCCCGGTCACGGCGGCGTCGATCCAGGCACCATCGGCGTTAACGGGTTTTATGAAAAGCATATTACCCTGGCCATGGCGCGCGAGCTAAAAAAGAAGCTGGAGCGTACCGGCCAGTTCAAGGTCCGGTTGACCCGCAGCCGGGATATTTTCATCAAACTGCGCGACCGGGTCGATTTCGCCCGCACCAGCGGGGCCGAGTTGTTCTTGTCCATTCATGCCGATGCCATCAAGAACAAAAAAACCCGTGGACTGTCCGTCTACACCCTGTCGGAAACCGCGTCCGACAAGGAAGCCGCCGCCCTGGCCGAACAGGAAAACAAGGCCGACCTGATTGCCGGTGTTAATATCGCCGAAAACACGCCGGAAATTACCGGCATCCTGATCGATCTGACCCGGCGGGAAACCATGAACCAGTCGGCCCGGTTCGCCGCCACCGTGGTCAGGCAATTGCGGCGGGAAACCCGCGTGTTGCGCAATACTCACCGGTTTGCCGGATTTGCCGTGCTCAAAGCCCCCGATGTGCCCTCGATCCTGATCGAACTGGGCTTCCTGTCCAACCGGGCCGACGAAAAGGCGCTGCGCAGTAAGTCCTACCGTGGCAAACTGGCCGGTGGTATGGTGCGGGCCATATCGGGATATTTCTCCAATCTGGAAGAAGCCTACAAAAAATAAGCCACACCAACGCCACAATTGTTGGCTAAACAATTGAATGACAATGTTAAGAGCGCTCCTGACCCTGCTTGGAATATTGCTGATCGTCGCCATAGTCGGTGCCGGTGGGGTGTTGTACGTGTTTCAGGAATTCGGCAAGGATTTGCCCGATTACCGCCAGTTGGCCGATTACGAACCGCCGGTGATGACCCGTGTTCATGCCGGTGACGGACGCTTGTTAGCCGAATATGCCATCGAAAACCGGGTGTTCATCCCCGTTCAGGCCATGCCCAAACTGGTCATCAACGCGTTCCTGTCGGCCGAAGACAAGAATTTCTACAGCCACCAGGGGATTGATTTTCTCGGCGTCGCCCGGGCCATTATCGTCAACATCAAGAACATCGGCAAGCAGCGGCGCAAGGTCGGGGCCTCGACCATCACCCAGCAAGTGGCCAAGAACTTCCTGCTGACCAACGAAGTGTCGTGGCGGCGCAAGATCAAGGAAGCCATCCTGGCCTTTCGCATCGAGCGGGCGTTTTCCAAGGACCGGATTCTGGAACTCTATCTGAACGAAATCTATCTCGGTTACGGGGCTTATGGTGTGGCTGCGGCGGCCCTGAATTATTTCGACAAGACCCTCGATAAGCTGACCATCGCCGAAGCCGCCTATCTGGCGGCCCTGCCGAAAGCCCCCAACAACTATCACCCGATCCGAAAAACCGAGGCCGCCATAATCCGCCGCGATTGGGTCATCGGTCGCATGTTGGCCGATGGGGTGATCACCGGCGACGATGCCGACGTGGCCCGCAACACCCCGTTGATCGTGGTCGAACGGACCGAGACCGAATTCGTCAACGCCGGTTTCTTCGCCGAAGAAGTACGCCGGGAACTGGCCGCGCGTTACGGCGAAGATAAACTTTACAAGGGCGGCCTGTCGGTGCGGACCACGCTCAATCCGAAATTCCAGAAATTCGCCGACCGGGCGATCAGGGACGGGCTTGAAAGATATGACCGCCGCCACGGCTGGCGCGGACCGCTGGCGCAGGTCGACCTGACGGCCGAAAGCAACTGGGCCGCCGCCCTGACCGCCCAGGCCCCTGTGCCGGGCCTGGGGGACTGGCAACGGGCGATTGTCCTGAACCTGGACGACACCATGGCGGCCATCGGTTTGGCCAACGCGCGCACCGGTTTAATCCCGCTGGCAGAACTGAAATGGGCGCGGCCCTGGGCCAAGGGCGAACGACTGGGGCCCCGCATCAAGCGCCCGCAGGATGTGCTGTCGGTGGGCGACGTGATTGCGGTCGAACCGGTGACCGCCCCCGACAGTAAACATGCCTACCCGGCGGACAGTTACGGGCTGCGCCAGATCCCCGAAATTGAAGGAGCCCTGGTTGCGCTTGATCCCCACACGGGCCGCATACTGGCCATGTCGGGCGGCTACGATCATGAAAAAAGCAAGTTCAACCGGGTCACCCAGGCCAAACGCCAACCGGGGTCGGCGTTCAAGCCCTTCGTTTATTTAGCGGCGCTCGATTCCGGCTATACCCCATCGACCATTATCCTGGACGCGCCTTTTGTCATCGATCAGGGGCCGGGGCTGCCGAAATGGCGACCGGCCAACTATACGCAGAAATTCTACGGCCCCAGCACCATGCGCCTGGGGGTCGAGAAATCCCGTAATCTGATGACTGTGCGGCTGGCCCAGGCCGTCGGCATGGACAAGATCGCCGATTATGCCGGTCGCTTCGGCATTATCGACAACATGTCCCAATCCCTGGCCATGGCGCTGGGGGCCGGTGAAACCACATTGCTGCGCCTGACCGCCGGCTACGCCATGCTGGTCAATGGTGGCAAGGAGATCACGCCGAGCCTGATCGACCGCATCCAGGATCGCCATGGCCGCACGGTTTTCAGCCACGACAAGCGGACTTGTGAAGCGTGCCGCGAGGCCTTCTGGACCAATCAGCCGGTGCCCCAGTTGCAGGATTTGCGCCGCCAGTTGACCGATCCGGGCAGTGCCTATCAGATCGTCTCGATCCTGCAAGGGGTGATCGAGCGGGGCACGGGCGTCAGTATTCGCAAGGTCGGCAAGCCCCTTGGCGGCAAGACCGGCACCACCAATAAAAGCCGGGACGCCTGGTTTGTCGGCTTTTCGCCGGACCTGGCGGTCGGCGTCTATGCTGGTTTTGATATCCCCCGCAGCCTGGGCAGGCGGGAACAGGGGGCATCAGTAGCGGCGCCTATTTTCCGCGACTTCATGGAAGCCGCCCTGGCCGACAGCCCGGCCACACCATTTCGTATCCCGCCGGGCATTCATCTTGTCCGGGTCAACGCCACCACCGGCCTACCGGCCCGACCCGGCGACCGCAAGGTCATTCTGGAAGCCTTCAAGCCCGGCGAAGTGCCCACCGCCGAGAGCCAGGTGCTCGACGGCCTGACCTTCGGCGCGCAGGGACCAGTGGCCGGTACCGGTGGATTATATTAGTCGGAAAGACCCTGGGGGGTCAGTTCAGGGACACGGCAAAGATCAAGAGCCTGAACATGAGCCTGCGCAAGATCATCAAAAACCGGGGCCACTTTCCCAGCGACGATGCGGCCACCAAGCTTTTGTACCTGGCCTTGCGCAACGTCGCCAAAAAGTGGACCATGCC
>CBFDVE010000006.1:0-17781 GCA_965613205.1 uncultured Rhodospirillaceae bacterium | reverse complement strand
CATCATCTGGCCCGAACCCATAGCGCCTTTCCGGGCCGGGATCATCAACTTAAAAGCCGGTGACGACGGCTGTGACGCGGCCTGTGGGGAACTTTACGATTCTTTGAGGACGGCGGGCGTTGATGTCCTTTACGACGACAGGCCGGGCCGGGCCGGGGTCAAGTTCGCCGATATGGACCTGATCGGCTTGCCCTGGCAATTGATTATCGGCCCGAGGGGGGTCAAAAGCGGCATGGTCGAGGTAAAAAACCGCTTAACCGGCGAGAAAGTCGAGTTATCGGCGTCCGACGCCCTGGCCAGGCTGGTGGGATGATGTTTAGCGCTTTCGAATGGATGGTGGCCATGCGCTACCTTCGGGCGCGGCGCCAGGAAGGGTTTATTTCCGTTATCGCCTGGTTTTCCTTGCTGGGCATCGCGCTCGGCGTCGCCACGCTGATTATCGTCATGTCGGTCATGAACGGATTCCGCCAGGAATTGCTGACCCGCATATTGGGCCTGAACGGCCATCTCAGTGTTTATGGGGCGAGCAATACCTTGAAGGATTACGACCCCATGGCGGACTCTTTGCGCAAAGTTCCGGGCGTCGTTTCCGTCACCCCCCTGATCGAGGGACAGGTCATGGTGACGGCGCGCGGGGTGGCGCGCGGGGCCGTCACGCGCGGCATCCGCCCGGCCGACCTGGCCGCCAGGTCCATGGTCGCCGACAACGTCGTTTCGGGCGATCTTGCGGCTTTTACCGGCAATACGGTCGTCATGGGCTCCCGGCTGGCCAATAAGCTGGGCGTCCGGGTCGGAGATGAAGTCACCCTGATTTCGCCCAAGGGAACGGCGACGGCGTTCGGTACGGTTCCGCGCATGCGCGCATATAAAATCGCCGCGACCTTCCAGATCGGCATGTACGAATACGATTCCAGCTTTATTTTCATGCCCTTGAAAACGGCCCAGGTCTATTTCCGCCTGCCCGGCGCGGTCAACAACCTGGAAGTCTTCGTCGGCGACCCGGATAAGGCCAGGGCCGTGGGCGACCTTATCTTGAAGAAAATCGGCCGGGGCCGCGTTCACGATTGGCGCCAGGCCAATTCCAGTTTCTTCAACGCCATCCAGGTGGAACGCAACGTCATGTTCCTGATCCTCACCCTTATCATTGTGGTCGCTGCTTTTAATATTATTTCCTCCATGATTATGCTGGTTAAGGACAAGGGGCGCGATATCGCCATCCTGCGCACCATGGGGGCGACGCGCGGCATGATTATGCGCATTTTTTTCCTCAGCGGGGCCAGCGTCGGCGTTATCGGTACCCTGGCCGGGCTCGGGCTCGGCATCGCGTTTGCCGACAACATCGAACCCATCCGCCAGTGGATTCAAGGGATGACGGGAAACGACCTGTTCGCCGCCGAAATTTATTTCCTGTCCCAACTGCCCGCCGTCATCGATCCTAACGAGGTGTTGGCCGTGGTGCTTATGGGGTTGGGCCTTTCCATCCTGGCGACGCTGTACCCGTCCTGGCGGGCGGCCCGGATCGACCCCGCCGAGGCCCTTCGCTATGAATAAGCCGGTCCTTGATCTTAAAGGCGTCCGCCATGTCTTCAAGCAAGGCCGGACGAAACTCGAAGTCCTGGCCGGTATCGATCTTTGCGTCAGGGAAGGGGAAATCGTCGCCCTGGTCGGGCCGTCCGGGTCGGGGAAATCGACCTTGCTGCACATCGCGGGCCTGCTCGAAGCGCCGGGCGGCGGTTCGGTGACCATTTGCGGCGAGGACGCGCACGCCATGAACGACGACGCCAGAACCAAGGCCCGGCGCGAGAACATCGGCTTCGTTTACCAATATCATCACCTGTTGCCGGAATTTTCGGCCCTGGAAAACATCGTTATTCCCCAGGTGATCGGGGGGACCGGACGACGGGCGGCAAAAAAAAGAGCCGGTGAATTGCTCCATTGGCTGGGGCTCAACGAGCGGGCCACCCACCGCCCGGGCCGCCTGTCGGGCGGCGAGCAACAGCGGGTCGCCGTCGGCCGGGCGCTGATGACCCAGCCGCAGGTGCTGATGCTCGACGAACCGACGGCCGGGGTTTCGCCGATCGTTATGGACGAACTGTTCGACCGCATTCTGGAAATCAAGAAGACCGGCGTCGCCATCCTGATGGTCGAACAAAACGCCCGCCAGGCCCTGAATATTGCCGACAAGGGATACGTACTGGTGACCGGCGAAAACAAATTTACCGACACCGGCGCGGCCCTGCTGGCCAACCCGGAAGTCCGGCGTTCCTTTTTGGGCGGATAGAAGATGGACATATTCACAGACATTCTCAACGCCTTGGTCCTGGTCTCGAATTTCATCATCGTGCCGTCTATCGCCTATGGGGCGCAACTGGCCTTGGGCGCCCTTGGCGTCACTTTGATTTACGCCATCTTGCGCTTCGCCAATTTCGCCCACGGCGATTTCATGGCTTTTGGCACCATGGTCACGGTGCTGATAACCTGGTGGCTGCAATCCATGGGAATTGGCCTGGGCCCCTTGCCAACCGCCTTGCTGGCCCTGCCCCCGGCGATCGCCATCACCATCGTCGCCGCCCTTATCATGGACCGGTCTGTCTATCGTTTTTATCGCAAAAAGCGCAGTCCACCGGCCATATTCGTTATTGCGTCCATCGGCGTGATGTTTGTCACCAACGGCATCGTGCGCTTTATCATCGGCCCCAATGATCAGCGTTTCGCCGATGGCGAGAGGTTCATTATCAAGGCCCGCGCCTTCAAGCAAATGACCGGCCTGAACGAGGGCTTGTCGATCAAAGTGTCTCAGGGGCTGACCGTGGGCATCGCCATTATCCTGGTTATGGTGCTGTTCTGGTTCCTGAACCGGACCCGCACCGGCAAGGCCATGCGGGCCTATTCCGATAACGAAGACCTGGCCCTGCTGTCGGGCATCGACCCGGAAAAAGTGGTCATGGTGACCTGGATTATCACGGCTGCGCTGACGACCATCGCCGGCACCCTGTACGGGCTCGATAAAAGTTTCAAGCCGTTCACCTATTTCCAGCTTCTGTTACCGTTCTTCGCCGCCGCCATTGTCGGCGGTATCGGCAAGCCCGTGGGCGCTATTATCGGCGGGTTTGTCATCGCCTTTTCGGAAATTTCCATCACCTATGCCTACAAGAAATTTCTGACCTATCTGACCCCGGAAAGCTGGGCCCCGGAAGGGCTGGTTCAGTTACTGTCAACCGATTACAAGTTCGCCGTGTCCTTCATCATTCTGGTGGTCGTTTTGCTGGTCCGGCCGACCGGTATTGTTAAGGGGAAAGTTATATGAACCCGACCTTGCGGGCCGTGATGTTGTTTTCCCTGATGGCAGGATTGTTCCTGATTGTCGGCTTTGGCCAGTCCTGGTCGGTGGCGCTGACCATCTTCAATCTGTGTCTGATTTCCGCCGTCATGGCCTTGGGGGTCAATATCCAGTGGGGTTATGCCGGGCTGTTCAATGTCGGCACCATGGGCTTCGTCGCCCTGGGCGGGGTCGCCGCCGTGCTGGTGTCCAAGGCCCCGATTACGGACGCCTGGGTGGCCGGTGGCGGCGATCTGGCCATCGCCGCAGTGCTGACCATCCTGACCATCGCCGCTGTTGTACTAACCTACCGGCGCACGGAAAAGGGACCAATCCGCAATCTGGCAATCACCGCGATCATCGTTTTGGGCTATTTCCCGATCCGCCTGTTTTATGATCCCGCCGTTCTAGCCATCGAAGCGGTCCGCCCGGCCTATGAAGGGTATCTTGGCGGACTTGGCCTGCCGATTCTGTTTTCCTGGGTCGTCGGCGGTTTTTTTGCCGCCGGGGCGGCCTGGGTTGTCGGCAAGATCGCGCTCGGTCTGCGGTCGGATTATCTGGCCATTGCGACGCTCGGAATTTCCGAAATCATCATCGCCATTATCAAAAATGAAGACTGGCTGACCCGCGGCGTCAAGAACGTATCGGGATTGCCGCGCCCGGTTCCCTACGAAGTGGATTTGCAACAAACCGACTGGTTCATCGACGCCGTCGCCAACCTCAATGATGGCGTGCTGGCGGCGCTCACCGGAACCGAACGGACCGGGGTGCTCAATCAACTGGTCATCGAAAGCTCCAGCATTTTCGTCAAACTTTCTTACTCTGGCCTGTTTATTGTCGTGCTGATCATCATATTCACGCTCAGCACCCGGGCCCTGAATTCGCCCTGGGGCCGCATGATGCGGGCCATTCGCGACAATGAAATTTCCGCCAACGCGATGGGTAAGAACATCACCGGGCGGCACTTGCAGGTCTTCGTCATCGGCTCCGCCATTGTCGGCATTGCCGGGGCCATGCTGACCACCCTGGACGGGCAACTGACGCCGGGAACCTACAATCCGCTGCGGTTTACCTTCCTGGTCTGGGTCATGGTCATCGTCGGCGGGTCGGGCAATAACATGGGTGCCGTGCTCGGTGGATTCTTCATCTGGTTCTTCTGGATCGAGGCCGAACCCATAGGCGTTTGGTTTATCGACTTCTCCACCAGTTGGATGGCGGGCGACAATCCGGTTCGCCTGCATCTGATGAATTCGGCCCAACATATGAGATTATTGATAATGGGCGTGGTGTTATTGCTGGTTATGCGCTTTAATCCGGGAGGATTGCTGCCCGAAGTGACAAAACGCTTTGGTGCACAAAAATAAGAATTTTTGACAACGGAGGATAAAATGAAAAAACTTTTACTGGCTTCAACCATCCTGGCCCTGTCGGCTGGATATACCATGGCCGCCGAAATCAAGGTCGGCATCATTTTGGGCTTCACCGGCCCGATTGAATCCATGACCCCCGATATGGGAGCTTCGGCGGAAATGGCTTTTAAGGAAGCTTCTGATTCCGGCTTGCTTCTGGGCGGCAGCACGATCACCGCCATTCGCGGTGATTCCACCTGCATCGATGCCGCCGCCGCCACGGCGGTTGCCGAAAAGCAGATCACGTCTGATAACGTAGTCGCCATCATGGGGGCCGATTGTTCCGGTGTGACCGGGGCCATTGCCAATAACGTCGCCGTTCCCAATGGCGTGGTTATGGTTTCGCCTTCCGCCACATCACCCGGCCTTTCGTCTTTGAAAGACAAAGGCCTGTTCTTCCGCACCGCACCTTCTGATGCCCGTCAGGGTGAAGTGATGGCCGATATCCTGAAAAGCCGGGGCATCAAGGAAGTCGCCGTGACCTATACCAACAACGACTACGGCAAGGGGCTGGCCGATTCATTCGCCAAGTCTTTTGCCGCTGCCGGTGGGAAGGTCTCTATTTCGGCGGCCCACGAAGACGGCAAGGCTGATTATTCTGCCGAAGTCGGCGCCCTGTCTGCATCGGGTTCGAAATATCTGGCCGTGTTCGGCTATGCCGATCAAGGCGGCAAGGGAATCATTCAGGCTTCACTGGATTCCGGCGCCTTCGAACATTTCGTGCTGGGTGACGGCATGATTAGTGACACCTTGATTGCGGCCATTGGCAAGGACCTGAACGGCACCATCGGCACCCTGCCCGGTGGCACCGGTAAAACCGCTGACATGTTCAAGGACATGCTGGCCAAGGCCGGCTTGAAAAAAGGTGGCGCGTTCACCGGTGAATCCTACGATGCCGGGGCGCTGATTGTTTTGGCCATGCAAGCCGCCGGGTCTTCCGACCGGGCCGCCATCCAATCCAAGATGATGATGGTGGCCAACGCACCGGGCGAAAAAATCTACCCCGGTGAACTGGCCAAAGCCCTGAAAATTCTGAAAGGCGGCGGCGACATCGATTACGTCGGTGCCACCAACGTGGAATTCAACAAGATTGGTGAAGTCTACGGCAGCTACAAGGAACTTGAAGTTAAAAACGGCAAGTTCGAGACCATTAAAGTCCACTAAAGCCGGACCTTAACGCAAAATGCGCCGGACGGGGCCCCAGGCTTGGTCCGGCGTTTTTGTGTTTATGGAAGCAATTCGTCAATCCATTGACATTGCACCGCGCTGACCCGGTCGCTCGGCTGATGGGCGGTAATGCGATCATCCAGAGGGTCCGGCGCGGTAATCGCCGAACCGGCCAGGGTCGAGATCACCCCGTGGCCGCAAAACGGCACATGGACTTCCGAATAGCCGCCTTCGTGAGCCATAACCAGCCGCCCGCCACATAAATCATCAGCCACATCCATCAGGCGGCGGGTCATGGCCTCATACCATCGAGCGTTAATAAGGACCTATAGAGACGGCTTCACAAGCCTTTTGGCTCGGAGCCCGCGGCGTAGCGGTGCCCTGTACCGCAAGACCGTGGGCGACACCGTCCAAAAGGCTTGTGAAGCCGCCGTTCCGGTCGTCACAGCAGCCCTTCGGAGGGCGTCGAAAAACCTCGACGATGCGATGCATCGCCTGCGGCTTGTCTCCTACCCGAAGGGCTGCTGTGACGATCTCTATGGGTTCTTATTAACGCTCGATGGTATCAGTTGCCGGAAGTGGGCCAGGTAATCGGCCGGGTGAACCCGCAACAGGTCTTCGTCCTCAACCGCTGGGGCCGAGCGACAATCGAGCTCGCCGAGCAACCCCGTGACATCCATCAGGTTTTTCAACCGGCGCTTGGTTTCCGGGTTTTCCGGCAGGCCGCCGGTGGCCAGGGGTTGCACCAAACCGCCGACAGGAACAACCGAGGCGTAGTTGCCGCCCGAATGCCAGAAGCATTTTTCGTCCCAATAGAAAGCCGTTTGCGTCATACCCTGCCCTCCGTCCCCTTGTGCATGGCAACAAAATTCTCGATCAGCCGGAAGCCGTTCGGCGATGGCCGGAAATTGTCGACAAATTGCGGATGCGACGTGCGCCATGCCGCCTGCATGGCTTCGAGTGTCACTTCCGGATGAAACTGGGTCGAAAACCAGCCATTGCCATGATCCAGAGCGGCAATAGGGGCCCGATCATGAGACGCCATCAACTTCGCCCCGGCAGGAATTTTCGTCACCTGTTCCTGATTGCCGAAATGGAAATCCGCGACCGCCGCGATGCCGGCAAAAAGCGGTGATGATTGCCCATATTCATTTAGATGAACCTGTTCCGTGCCGGCGATGAAACCGCCCGTCAGCGCTTCCACCGGCACTCCGGCCTGATGACAGATCATCTGGTGACCGCCGCAGATACCCAGCAGCGGCTTGCCACTCGCCCGCAAGGTTTCCAGCCAACGGTAAATAACCGCCTGCCATGGGTAGCCATCGTGAACCGAATTGTAGCTGCCGCCGAGGATGAACAGATCACCATCACCCGGGTCCGGCGGGGCTTCACCCGCAGAGGCCCGGCACCCGGTAATGGTAACATCGGGCAGGAAATCGAAGGCGTGTTCAAACCACGCACATTCATTATCACCGCCATCCAGATGGGCATAATCCGATGGATTATGAGTGCCGGGTTGACCCAGTATGGAAACGAAACACAGCCGCATTACAGGGTGCCGAGCAGGTGTCCGCCATCGACGGCGATGATCGACCCGGTCATGAAGTTGGACGCGTCCGATGCCAGCAACAATAACGGACCGTCCAGGTCGCCCGGTTCACCAAAGCGTCGTTGCGGGATGCCGCGCTTCATTTTCTCGCCAATATCGCCGCTTAAGTGCCCCCGGTTGATATCGGTGATGATATAACCCGGTGCGATGGCGTTGACCCGGATGTTGTTGACCGCCAGTTCCAGCGCCATGGCCTTGGTCATCTGCACCACACCGGCCTTGGAAACCGTATAGGGCAGAACCCCCTTGCCGACCCGCAACCCGGCGATAGAGGCGATATTGATTATGTTGCCGGGCCGACCGGCGGCGACCATCGCCCTGGCCGCCACTGTTGCGACCATCCAGGCCCCGCGCAGGTTGGTCTGCATGATGAAATCCCAGTCTTCCTCGGTCCACTCCAACACCCGCTTGGTCGAGGCCACTCCGGCGTTATTGACCAAAATATCGACCGCCCCGATGTCGCCAAATACCGCCTCCACACTGGCCCCATCGGAGACATCCATCTCAACGGCACGGGCCTTGCCGCCTGCCTTGGTTATCAGATCAACGGTTTCGGCCAGCCGGTCGGCGCGGCGGGCGGCGGCGATGATATCGGCCCCGGCGGCGGCCAGAACTTGCGAAAACTGCCGCCCCAAGCCGCTCGACGCGCCCGTCACCAGGGCCGTTTTGCCCGACAAATCCGCTGTTAGATGTTCGCTCATGGCCTGATTGTTCCCTGTAAATTTTTTTGATTCCGGACTGCCCACCATCCTTTCAGGGAATGCGCAAATCTGCAATATTAAGCATTCATTTTCGGGGAGGACGGCCTTGGCCAAGGACGGTAATATATTCGAGCGCGACCTGCCGCAAAGGTCGGCCAATCACCGGCCCCTGAGCCCGATCAGTTTTCTGGCCTGGGCGGCCCAGGTCTATCCCCAAAAAACGGCGATCATCCATGGCGACTTGCGCCGCACCTGGTCCCAGTTCCGTGATCGCTGCCACCAGTTGGCCGACGCCCTGCAAAAACGCGGCATCGGGGTCGGCGATACGGTCGCCATCATGTCGCCCAACGCCCCGGCCATGCTCGAAGCCCACTACGGTATTCCTATGAGCGGGGCCGTCCTTAACGCCCTGAATTTCCGCCTCGATGCCGCCACGTTGGCATTTATCCTGGATCACGGCGAGGCCAGGGTATTGTTGACGGACCGGGAATTTTCCCCGGTGGTCAAGCAAGCCCTTGAAATCCTGGGCGGATCCCTGACCGTTATCGATATAGACGATGCACTAGCCGAGGGCGGTGAGTTGATCGGCGAGATGGACTACGAAACGTTTTTGGCCGAAGGCCTGCCCAGCTTCCAGTGGACCCCACCAGATGATGAATGGCAGGCCATATCGCTGAATTACACATCGGGCACCACGGGCAATCCGAAGGGGGTGGTCTACCACCACCGGGGGGCGTTCCTGAATGCCATGAGCAACGCCATGGTGTTTGGCCTGAACCAACACTCGGTTTATTTGTGGACCCTGCCGATGTTCCACTGCAACGGCTGGACCTACCCGTGGGCGGTGACGGCGGTCGGCGGCACCCATGTGTGTCTGCGTGAGACCGATCCGGTGAAAATTTTTCCGGCCATCGCCGATCATAGGGTCACGCACATGTGTGGCGCCCCGATAGTTCTCAACATGCTGGCCCACGCTTCGGACGACGTGAAAATCCAATTCGATCACCCGGTCGAAGTCGCCACCGGCGGCGCGGCACCGCCCAGCGCCGTGATCGCCGCCATGGAACGCATGGGTTTCCGGGTCACCCACCTGTACGGCCTGACCGAAAGCTACGGCCCCGCCACCTACTGCGCCTGGCAGGACGACTGGGCCGACCTGGATATCGACGCCAAGGCGGAAAAAATGTCGCGTCAGGGTGTGCGCTATCCGACCCTGTTCGAGCAGGCCGTGATCGACCCCGAAACCCTGCAACCGGTGCCCGCCGATGGCCAGACCATGGGTGAGCTGATGCTGGCCGGTAACACGGTGATGAAGGGTTATCTGAAAAACCCTGCGGCCTCGGACGCCGCCTTTGCCGGTGGCTGGTTCCACACCGGCGATCTGGGCGTGCTGCACCCGGACGGCTACGTCGAAATCAAGGATCGCTCGAAAGACATCATCATTTCCGGCGGCGAAAACATTTCATCGCTGGAAATCGAGCAATGCCTGTACAAGCACCCGGCCGTGATGGAAGCCGCCGTGGTTGCCGTTGCGCACGATAAATGGGGCGAAACCCCGTGCGCCTTCGTCACCCCCAAGCCGGACCATGAACAAACCATCAGCGAAGCCGCCATCATCGAGTGGTGCCGCGACAACATGGCCCACTTCAAGGCCCCGACCAGGGTCGTCTTCGGCCCGCTACCCAAGACTTCGACCGGCAAAATTCAGAAGTATGTGCTGCGGGAACGGGGCACCGGCTGTTAGGGAATTATTCTTCCGGCACCGGATGATAGTCGCCATCCAACCCCAGGTATTCCGTGCCGTCCTTACGGTAAAACGATTTCTCGCCGCTGTCTTGCAGGACCTGGAGCATTTTCGGTAGTTCGGCTTCCATGGCTTGCAGTTTTTCCACGACCTTCGTCGGTCCCAACCGGTCGAGCATCTGGAAGGGCCCATGGGTCCAGGCGAAGCCCCAGCGCATGGCCCGGTCGATGTTGATAATATCGTCGGCGATTTGCGGCACCAGGGAAGCGGCGTAACACAGCGTATTCCCCATGATATCCCAGGCCAGCCAGCCGAGCGGGTGATCGGCCAGAAGGCCGTTCAAATCCCGCTGTTCTTTTTTCAGGGTGATCTCTTTCGTCGGACGCCAGTTTTCGGCCACCAGATCAAAAGTTTCTTTCTTTTTGCCGCCGTCTTCCAGCCGTTGCACCCGGTAGAACCCACCGCCGGACTTGCGGCCCAACTGGCCCCGGTCGAACAATTTCTGAACCCGTTTGGGAAACGAAGTAAAACCTTCACCCAGATCGAATTTGGGCAGGTTGAGGGCCAGGTTTTTGCCGACAAAATTCATCACATCCAGGCCGATCAGGTCGACCAGGCCGTACAGGCCGGTCGGCGGCAGACCGACCGGGGCCGACATCAGGGCGTCGATGGTTTCCATATGGACCCCTTGGTCGAGCGCCTTGTCGGCCCGGTGCAGGCCCATCAACATCCAGAAACAACCGATCCGGTTGCCGATAAAGTTGACCGTGTCCTTGGCGTGAACCACCCCTTTACCCAACCTGTTGCCGCAAAAATCACTGAATGCGTCCATCACATCTGGCGTCGTTTGTTCGCTTGGCACCAGTTCCATCAGCCGCATAATCTTCACCGGGTTGAAAAAGTGGGTGATGGCGATGTCTTTCGCCAGACTGCCGGGTAGGCCTGCAATAATATCGCGCAAGGGAATGCCAGAGGTATTTGACGACACCACCGAGCCCGCCGTACGAACTTTCTCGATGCGCCTGAACAAGTCCTGTTTGGTCGCCAGGTCTTCGATCACGGCTTCGCAGATCCAGTCGTAATCGGCGATTTTTTCGAGATCGGCCTCCAGGGTCCCGAGGGTAATATTGGCCGCTTTTTCAGGGCTATCCAATGCCGGGGGGCGACCGTTCAGGATTCGCTCGAGGGATTTTTCGGCGACCTCCATGGAGACATCCAGCAGCAGCACCTTGCAGTCGTTCTCGGCACACAAACCGGCGATACCGGCACCCATGGTGCCGCCGCCCAGGACGGCGACGGATTTGATTTCTCGGCTCATTTTCAGGCTCCCATTGATTTCAGCGCCACACCATAACGGTCAAATCATTGCGCTGCAATTTCGATTGGACGGCGGCAAAATCGGCCTGTACGGTGAAGCTGGATTTCCCTGGAAAGTAGCGCCATGAGTTCATCACGATTCCCCCACCCCGATACCCTGAGCCTGCACGCCGGGCAGCGGCCCGACCCGACCACCGGGGCCCGCGCCGTACCCATATACCAGACCACGTCTTATGTGTTTGACGACACCGACCACGCCGCCGAGCTGTTTAATCTGGAGCGCGCCGGGCATTTGTATTCGCGCATTTCCAACCCCACGGTGGCGGTGCTGGAAGAACGCATCGCCGCCCTGGAAGGCGGCGTCGGCGCGGTTTGTACGGCCAGCGGCCAGGCCGCCCTGCACCTGGGCATTTCGACCCTGATGGGCGCGGGCAGCCATATTGTCGCCTCGTCGCGCATTTACGGCGGCTCCAACAACATGTTGATCCACACCCTGCCCCGGTTCGGTATCACCGCCACCCTGGTCGATCCCCGTGACCCGCAGGCGTTTGCTGATGCCATCCGGGACAACACCCGGCTGATCTTCGCCGAGACGCTGGGCAATCCGGGCCTTGAGGTTCTCGATATTCCGGCCATCGCCACGGTCGCCCACGACCACGGGCTGCCGCTGATGATCGACAGCACTTTCGCCACCCCCTATTTGTGCCGCCCGTTCGACCACGGGGCCGACATTATCATGCACTCGGTGACCAAGTTTCTCGGCGGCCACGGGGTCGCCATCGGCGGCGTGCTGGTCGATTCCGGAACTTTTGACTGGCTCGGGTCCGACAAATTCCCTACCTTAAGTGAGCCCTACGCCGGTTATCACGGCATTGTCTTTGCCGAAGAATTCGGCCCCGCCGCCATGATCAGCCGGGCGCGCGCCGAAGGCCTGCGCGATTTCGGGGCCTGTATGAGCCCGGCCAACGCCTTTTACCTTTTACAAGGCATCGAGACCCTGCCGGTGCGCATGGCCCGCCATGTGGAAAACACCCAAGGGGTGGCCGACTATCTGGAGGCTCACGAGGCCGTCGATTGGGTCAGCTATCCGGGCCTGAAAAGTCACGCCGATCACGACCTGGCGAAAAAAATGCTGCCCCGTGGCAGCGGCGCGATCCTAAGCTTCGGCATTAAAGGGGGCCGGGCGGCAGGAGCCAAATTTATCGAACGACTGAAAATCTTTTCCCATCTGGCCAATATCGGCGACGCCAAGTCCCTGGTTATCCACCCGGCCAGCACCACCCATCAGCAAATGGACGCGCAAGCCCTGGCCTTGGCCGGGGTCGGCGAGGACCTGGTGCGATTGTCGGTCGGGCTTGAACATCTCGGCGATCTGACCGACGACCTGGACCAGGCATTGAACGCCTCGCAAAAGGGAAACGCCTAGGTGTATTTGACAGTCGATGACAACAAGGTCTTTGCCGCCACCGGGGGCAAGGAGTTCGAGCCCGGAAAACCGTGCGTGATTTTCATCCACGGGGCCGGGCTGGATCACACCATATGGCTGTTGCAAAGCCGTTGGTTTGCCTGGCATGGCTGGGCCGTGCTGGCGGTCGATATGCCTGGTCATGGTCATTCGGCGGGTGACCCCTTGCCGGAAATAACGGATATGGCCGCATGGATCGGTCGCCTGATGGATGCAGCGGGTATTGAAACCGCCAGCTTGATAGGCCATTCCATGGGCGCAATCATCGCCCTGGAAGCCGCCGCCGCCCTGCCCGATCGTATCGACCGAATTGCCTTGCTGGGCATAACCGCCACCATGGATGTCCATCCCATGTTGTTGGATGTTGCTAAAAATGATCCCGCCAAGGCCTACGAGATCATCACCGCCTGGAGTATGAGCCCCGGAGCCAAGGTAGGACGCAACCCAGTGCCCGGTATTTGGATGACCGGCAACGCGCTGGCCCTGTTCGCCAACAATCGCCCCGGCACTTTACATGCGGCCCTCGCCGCCGCAGGAAACTGGAAAACGGGGCCACAGACCGCCAAGAAAGTAACTTGCCCGGCCCACGTTATTGTCGGTAAATATGATATGATGACTCCCGCCGCAGGAAGTCGGGAACTGGCGGGCATGATCGCCAATTGTCAGTATACGGAACTGGATGATTGCGGCCACATACTAACGGCGGAAGCGCCTGACGCGGTGCTTGATACTTTAATCGATTATCTGGGCGCAGCCTGAACGGAGGAACCTTATGAAAGACACCCTGACAACCGGCGTAACCTTGACCCGCCGTCTGACCGTGGATAAAGACAGCACCATCGAATTCATGGGTGATGATCTGCGGGTCTACGCAACGCCCTCCCTGGTCCGCGATGTCGAACACGCCTGCCGCGACATGATCCTGGAACATTTGGACGAGGGCGAGGATTCCGTTGGCACCAGGGTCGAAATCGATCATCTTGCGCCGACCCTGCCCGGCCAGTGGATCGAGGTCAAAACCACCATCACGGATATGAAAGGCCGCCTGGTAAGCATGACTTTTGAGGTCCATGATCAGGTCGAACAGATCGGCCGGGGCAATCATTCGCGGTTCGTTATCGACAAGGCCAAAACCGGTCAACGGCTGGTCGCCAAGAAGGCGCAGGTAGGCCTGTAACCATGTCACCTGACGGGTCAAAAACGTCGAATAGCGTTCCCACATATTGTTACCAATGTGTCGCCGGACCGGATTTGATGACCGTGCGCGTCGAAGACGGTGTGGCGACGGAAGTCGAACCGAACTTCGATTCTGCTCAAATCCACCCGGCCGCCGGGCGGGTCTGCGTCAAGGCTTACGGGTTGATCCAGAAGGCCTACAATCCGCACCGTATCCTGACCCCCATGAAGCGCACCAATGCGAAAAAGGGCAGGGACCAGGATCCCGGATTCGTCGCCATATCCTGGGACGAGGCCTTGGATAGCATCGCCGGCCGCTTAAAGGAAATTCGCCAGGATGGCGTTCGTGACAGTTCCGGGTTCCCCCGCCTGGCCGCCAGTTTCGGCGGTGGCGGCACGCCGACCGCCTATATGGGCGCGTTTCCCGCTTTCCTGAGCGCCTGGGGTCCGGTGGATTTGAGCTTCGGCAGCGGTCAGGGGGTCAAATGCACCCATTCGGAACATTTGTATGGCGAACTGTGGCACCGGGCCTTTACCGTCGCCCCGGATACGCCACTATCTGAATACCTGATTTATTTCGGTGCTAATACGGAAGCATCCGGCGGTGTCTGCGGCGTTTCCCGTCACGCAAAAGCCCGCTCGCGAGGCACCAAACGGGTTCAGATCGAACCCCATTTGTCGATCACCGGGGCGTGTTCCGAAGAATGGGTGCCGATCAAACCAAAGACCGACAGCGCCTTCATGTTCGCCATGATCCATGTGCTGCTGCACGAAAAAGAGCGGGACCGGCTGGACCTGCCGTTCCTGACCCGGCGCACCACATCGCCCTATCTGGTTGGCCCGGAAGGCTATTTCCTGCGCCACCCGGCCAGCCGCAAACCGCTGGTCTGGGATACGGTCACGGCCACGGCAGTACCCTTCGATACGGCTGGCGCAGAACCGGCCCTGGAAGGCACGTTCGAAATGCCAGAAGCCTTCGAACTGGGTGCCGATGGGGAAGAATGGCCCCGCCAGGGCCAGCAGGGCCGGACCTCGTTCAGCCTGCTGGTCGATCATGTCAAAGACAACACTCCCGAATGGGCGGCCCAAATATGCGATGTGCCGGTCGAGACCATCCGGCGCATTACCGGTGAATATCTGGATCACGCACGGGTCGGCGAAACCATTGAAATCGAAGGTCGAATTTTGCCCTTTCGCCCGGTCGCCATCATGCTCGGCAAGACCGTCAACAATGGCTGGGGCGGCTTCGATTGCTGCTGGGCGCGGACTTTAATGGCCTGTCTGATCGGTGGCCTGGAAGTTCCCGGCGGAACGCTTGGCACAACCGTGCGCCTGAACCGTCCGGCCACGTCGCGCCAGGCCAGCGTTAAAGGCAATCTGGACGGCATCATGGATTTCCCCATGAATCCGACCGACAAGGATAACTGGGTGTCCCGACCGAAAACCCGCAACGCCTATTCGACCCTGGTGCCCCTGGTCGCCAATTCACCCTGGAGCCAGGCCTTGGGACCGACCCAACTGGCCTGGATGATGCAAATGGGTGAAAATGGAGCTGGACTGGAACATCTGCCCAAGCCGACCCGGCCCGATATCTGGTTCGTCTACCGGACCAACCCGGTGATTTCATACTGGGACACGGAAAAGATTTCCGGCGTGCTGGAACACTTCCCCATGACTGTGTGTTTCGCCTATACACGAGATGAAACCAACCACATGGCCGATATTCTGCTGCCCGACTGCATGGATCTGGAAAGCCTGCAACTGCTGCGCATCGGCGGCACCAAATACATCGAACAGTTCTGGAAATACCAGGGCTTCGCCCTGCGCCAACCGGCCATCGAGGCGCCCGGCGAAACCCGCGACATGACCTGGATCGCCAGCGAACTGGCCAAACGCTCGGGCCTGTTGCAAGGCTTCAATGAAGCGCTCAACAAAGGCGCCGCCGGGATTCCCCTGCGCACGGACGACTACGATTTTTCGCTCAGCCCCGACAGTGCTCATTCGGTCGAAGAAATCTGGCACGCCAGTTGCCGCGCCGCCAGTCATGAATTGACCGACGGCGAAGACAGCCAGGGGCTGGATTACTACAAAGAGCATGGTTTCCGGGTGAAGCCCTTTGCCCATTTGAACTGGTATCTGTACCCGACCTTCGAAGACCAGGATTTGCGCTTCGAAATGCCCTATCAGGAACGTCTGACCCGGCACGGCAAGGAATTGGCCAACCGCCTGCACGAAGCGGGCATTAACTGGTGGGATCGCCAGTTGGAAGAATACGAACCGCTGCCCGTGCTGGGCGATTATCCGGCCCTGTGGGAGCGTGCCCTGGAAGATAATTTCGATGTGGACATCAAGGACTTCCCGTTCTGGCTGATCACGTCGCGGTCCATGCAGTATTCCTGGGGTAACAATGCGGGCCTGCAGGTCATTCGCGAGTTGGCGAAAAACGTTGCCGGGCATGGCGGCGTGGTGATGAACGCGGGTCGGGCGACCGAGCTGGGCCTGGCCGATGGCGATCTGGTCGAAGTAGCCTCGCCCCTGGCCGCCACCCGCGGCCGGGTCATTCTGCGCCAGGGCATCCGCCCCGATACCCTGTTGATGATCGGCCAGTTCGATCACTGGGCGACGCCGCTGGCGAAAACCTTCGAAGCTCCGTCCATGAACAAATTGGTGCCGATGCTGATGGACCTGACCGATTCCACCGGGTCCGGGTCGGACCTGGTGAAAGTTTCCATCACCCGCCTGGACGGTGCCCCATGACCCGCTGGGCGATGGTCGCCGATTTGCGCCTGTGCGTCGGTTGCCAGACCTGCACGGCGGCCTGCAAACATGCCAACGCAACCAATCCGGCGGTTCAGTGGCGCAAAGTGCTGGATCTGGAAGTGGGCGAATTTCCCGATGTGGGCCGGGTTTTCGTGCCCGTCGGCTGTATGCATTGCGCCGACCCGCCCTGTATGCATGTGTGCCCATCGACGGCGACCCGGCAACGCGATGACGGCATCGTCACGATTGACTATGACCTGTGCATCGGCTGCGCCTATTGCGCCGTCGCCTGCCCCTATCAGGCCCGCTTCAAGGTCGATAAGCCGGGCCCGGCCTATGGCCGGGACGGCGTCATGCGCAATGAAATCCAGCGTCAACAGCCGGACCGCTTCGGCGTCGCCCAGAAATGCACTTTCTGTGCCGACAAAATCGATTCTGGCTTGGCGAGTGGCCTGACTCCGGGGCTCGATCCGGCGGCGACCCCGGCCTGTGTCAACTCCTGCATCGCCAACGCCCTGCATTTCGGCGACCGCGATGACCCGCACGGCAATGTCTCGCGGCTTCTGGCCGAAAACCGGCATTTCCGTATGCACGAGGAACTGGCAACTGATTCCGGATTTTACTATCTGTGGGAGAAAGCGCTGAACGGTAACGGCACCGACCCGAAAATGGCGGCCGCATCGCGTGGTGTCGGCGGTGTCGGGGCGGCGGCGGCACCGGGATGCTGGCCACGGCCGCCGTGGCAGCGCTGTTTGGCGCGCCGGTCTGGCCCTTCACCCTGATCGCGCTGGCTTTCGTCGCCGCCGGCTTGCTGCTGGTACTGGCCGAACTTGGCCGGCCATGGCGGGCGATCAACGTTGTCTTCCATCCACAGACCTCGTGGATGACCCGCGAAGCCTTGATGGCCGGGCCGGTTTTTGGCCTCGGACTGGGCGCGGCATGGTTCGGGATGACGCAGTTATTGATCGCCGCCGCTTTTTTCGGTCTGCTCTATCTTTACTGTCAGGCCCGGATGCTGCACGGTGGCAAGGGTATCCCGGCATGGCGGGTTCCGGCTTCGGTTCCGTTGATGGTATCCACCGGGCTGACCGAAGGGGCCGGGTTGATGGTCATC
>CBFDVE010000005.1:0-18419 GCA_965613205.1 uncultured Rhodospirillaceae bacterium | reverse complement strand
CACCAGGATGGCGAAAACGATGATGCCGATGACGAAATTGCCGCCCATGACGAAGTCGCCGAAGGCTTCGATGACCTTGCCCGCCGCCCCGGTGCCGGTGTGCCCTTCGGACAGGATCAGCCGTGTCGAGGCCAGATTGAGCGACAGGCGGATCATGGTCGCGAGCAGCAGGATGGTCGGGAAGGCGGTAAAATCAAGGGACCGTTCGACGAACAGGCCGGTCAACAAAATCAGCACCGCAAATGTGATTGAAATTGCCAGGCCGACGTCCAGCAACCAGGTCGGCAGCGGTAGAATAAGCACCACCAGGATGGTGATGACGCCGAACGCCAGGAAGATATCGCCACGCTTGGAAAGGGCCCGAAAAATGACCGAGAGGTCGAGATCGTCAAACGCCGATTTCGGCTTCTCGTCGGGGTCTTTGGGATCGTCAGCCATTGTCGTCTTTTGCTTTCTTGTACGGAGCGATTACTAAGCGACCGGGCGTTCGTTTTCGCCTGGCGTCGGCACGGCGAAGCCTTGTTCGTTGTATTGTTTCAACTTGTTGCGCAGGGTTCTGATCGAAATACCCAGAATATTTGCCGCGTGGGTGCGATTGCCAAGACAGTGTTGCAAGGTATCGATGATCAGGCCCCGTTCGACCTGGGCCACCGTCTGGCCCACCATTCCGGCGACACCAGCGGACTCAGTCGTGGGCCCACCGGCCCCATCGGGTGCGGCCACCAATTGCATGGAATCGATGCTGATTTCGCTGCCGCTGGCCAGCAACACGGCCCGGTGCATGGTATTTTCCAGTTCGCGCACGTTGCCGGGCCAGGCATGACGGTTCAGCAGATCCTTCGCCGATTGGGACAGGGGCAGGGCCGGCACATCGTTGGCGGCGGCATATTTTTCGATGAAATGCTCGGCCAGATGAAGGATGTCCTGGGGCCGTTGACTTAGCGACGGCAGGTCCAGATTGACCACATTCAGGCGGAAGTACAGGTCTTCGCGGAAGGTCTTGTTGGCGACCTGTTCGGCCATGTTGCGGTTCGAAGTGGCGATGATCCGCACATCTATCTTAACCGGTCTCGATCCGCCGATACGGTCGACCTCCCGTTCCTGCAGGACACGCAGCAGCTTGGCCTGCAAGCGGGGATCCATCTCGCTGATTTCGTCCAGCAACAGAGTGCCGCCGCTGGCTTCCTCGAACTTGCCGATGCGCCTTGAAACGGCCCCGGTGAAGGCTCCTTTTTCGTAGCCGAACAGTTCCGATTCCAGCAGGTTTTCCGGAATGGCGGCGCAGTTGATGGCGACAAACCGCATTTGTGATCGTTTGCTTTTGGCGTGCACGAAACGGGCCATTAATTCCTTGCCGGTGCCCGATTGCCCGGTAATCATGATGCTGGCCTCGCTCGACGCCACCTGCTGGGCCATGCGCAGGGTTTCGGCCATGGCCGGGTCTTTGCTGACAATGGCGTGATTTTCTTCCGTCACGGCGGCCAGCACGGCGGCGATCAGGTCGGTGTCGGGGGGCAGCGGGATGAATTCCTTGGCCCCGGCTTTAATTGCCCGCACCGCCGCCTGGGTGTCGTTGCCGATGCCGCAGGCGACCACGGGCAGGGTAATCCGTTCATTTTTCAGGCTGTTGATCAGTTCGGCCACATCAAGGGTCACATCGATCATCACCAGGTCGGCCCCGTTGCCGCTGCGCAGGGTCGCCAGCCCCGAGTTGATATCATCGACCTGGGTGACTTTGGCCCCGCGCTCGACCGCAATGGCGCTGGCACCACCGATTTGACCGTCGAGTGTTCCGATAATGAGCAGTCTCATAAAATTGGCTTTCCAGTGAACGGATTAATCGAAATATTGAACGCGCTTGGCCGGTGGCAGAATGCTGTTGAGCAACATTTCCAGGCGTCTTGGATTTTCCTGGCGACCGATCGAGGCCGCGCCCATCATAAAAATGGTGTTGATCATGGCTTCTTCGGCGGAATTTCGATCCAGCTTCGAGGCCATCGGCGAAAACACCATGTTGGCGAGAACGGCACCGTAGAATGTGGTCAGCAGGGCGACCGCCATGGCCGGACCGATGGTCGCCGGGTCTTCCAGGTTGCCAAGCATCTGAACCAGGCCGATCAGGGTGCCGATCAGGCCCATGGCGGGGGAATATTCGGCCGCCTTGCGCAACACGCTGGCGCTTTTGTGGTGTCGCTGCTGGGTGGCGCTCAAATCCCGGCGCAGGATCAACTCCACTTCCTCGCCCGGTGTGCCATCGACGACCATGGCCATTCCTTTATACAGAAACGGGTCAGATTTGAGCGGCGGCAGGATATTTTGCAGGGACAGCACACCTTGGCGACGCGCCAGTTCGGCCACTTGCAGGACCTGAACGGCGGCATCGGCAGGGTCTTTGGCGCTGTAGAAAAATGTCTTGCCGATAACCGTCGAGGTGTTGGCCATTTCCTTGACGGAAAAGCACATGGATGTGATTGCAAACGTGCCGCCGATAACGATCAGGATTGAGGGCGGATTAACGAACGATAACGGGTCTCCACCGAGAAAGATCGCCGCGATAATCAGCCCAAAACCGGAAATAAGGCCGATGATGGTCGCCAGATCGACGCCCGATTTTGATTTTGCTGCGCGCGTACCGCCATTTGCCATGAAATTAAGACCCTACTTGCGTTCGGTTTTGATGATTTCCGTCATGGTTACGCCCAGGCGGTCTTCGACGACGACGACTTCACCACGCGCGACCAGGCGATTGTTGACATAGATATCAATGGCTTCGCCGACTTTGCGATCCAGTTCGACAACGGCGCCCCGGCCCAGCTTGAGCAACTGGTTAACCTGCATCTGGGTCTTGCCGAGGACGGCGAAAACCTGCACCGGAATATCGTACACGGCTTCCAGATCGCGCGAGCTTTGCGGCAGATCGGGAACAACGATGACTTCCGCTACAACGGACGGTTCGGCGTCTCCAGGGGCATCCGTATCGGCGCCATCAAGTTCACTAAATTCAAGGTTATTTTCATCAGCCATTGTGGTCTCCTGACATCAGGGCTCGACGGTTGTAGGGGGGGCGGGGTCGCCATCCGGATCGGTCGTTTCATCGGTCGCTTCGGGGGGCTGTTCCGGTGTTGCCATATTTTCGTCTGGTGCGGTCAATAGTTCGGCTTCGAAATTGCCACCGATAACGGCCTCGATTTCCTGCCACAGGGCGGCAGTATTGCGTTCCGCGCCGCCGCAGGACCATTGCAGCCGACACTCGGAGATGTCCAGGTCCTGATCGGCTCTGATCGCAATTTTGCCCTCAAATCCATTTTCGGTGGCCAGGGCTTCAAGGCGTGACTTGACCTCGTCTTCGACCCGACCGTTGATCCGCACGCTCAGTCGAGGCTCGTCGATGATCCGGGGCAGAATATTTTTTATGACCCGTTCAATTTCACCCAGAGCGTTTTTCGACGCCATCTCGGGCAGCATTTTCCGGGCTATGGATACGCCGACAGAGAGGGCCAGATGGGACAGTTCCTCGTTGGCCCTGCCTTGTTCATCGATCAGCCGGGTCAGGTCCCGTTCCATGTTGCCAAGGGTGGCGACAACCTGTCGTTCAATCGAATCCAGCGAGGCATTCTGACCTTCTTCCTTGCCCGCCAGAAAGCCTTCCTTGCGGGCTTCTTCAAGTTCTTGCTGGCTGAAGGTGGGGATGATTTCATCGGGTTCGACAGCCCCGTCGCCGTGCTCGGCTTGCTCCGGGGTCGCCTCGACGTTCGCCTCTACCGGGATGTAATCCTCGAACACCCGGTCAAACATGAATTTTTTAACGGCGGGCATTTCCTTAATAAACCAGTTCGTCGTCTTCGCCGGAACCGGCGATGATCAGTTCACCGGCATCGGCAAGGGCTTTGGCGGTTTGCACGACCATGGCCTGGGCTTCATCGACATCCTTCAGGCGAACGGCGCCCATGGCTTCCATATCCTCCTTCATCATCTTGCCGGCACGTTCGGACATATTCTGGAAGAACAGGGTGCGGACTTCATCCGAGCCGCCCTTCAAAGCCATTGCCAACTGGTCTTTTTCGACCTGGCGCAGCAGGGTCTGAACACCGGCGTTATCGAGACGCGACAGATCATCGAAGGTGAACATCAATTGTTTAATGCGCTCGGCCGATTCCCGGTTACGTTCTTCCAGCCCGGTCATGAACCGGTTTTCCGTGTTGCGATCAAGGTTGTTGAAGATATCGGCCATCATTTCGTGACTGTCCCGCCGCGAAGTGCGGGCCAGGTTGGTCATGAATTCCGTGCGCAGGGTTTTTTCGATGTGATCGAGAATTTCCTTTTGCACGGATTCCATGCGCAACATGCGCATGATCACTTCCATGGAGAAGTTTTCCGGCAACACACCGAGCACCCGGGCGGCATGGTCGGCCTTGATTTTAGACAGCACCACGGCGACGGTTTGCGGGTATTCGTTTTTCAGGTAGTTGGCCAGCACCGCTTCATTAACATTGCCAAGCTTGTCCCACATGGTACGGCCGGCGGGGCCGCGAATTTCTTCCATGATCTGGGACACGCGTTCTTCGGGCAGGGCCTGGTACAAAAGCCGTTCTGCCGTGTCGTAGGTGCCGACGATAGAGCCGCCGCCGCCGCCCGATAGCTGGTCGGCGAATTCGACGAACAGGCGTTCGATAATGGATGAATTGATATTGCCGAGCGTCGACATGGTTTGCGACATGTCGCGAATCTCTTCGTCGTCCATCATTTCAAAAATGAGCGATGAATGTTCCTGACCCAACGCCAGCATGAACACCGCCGCCTTTTGCGGCCCCGTCATATTGCGCAGATCGTCTTTCGCTTTGGCCATAGGCTATTTTACCCTAACTTTCCTGATACATCCATGTGCGGATAATAGACAACGCTTCTTCCGGATGCTTGTCGACAATTTCACCGATCTTCTTGACCGACGAGGCCTTGACCCGGCCTTCGACACGGTCGATATCGATCAGTTCTTCATATTGTTCTTCCATCGCCAGGCTTTCGCTCGGGGCCGGGGTGCCGGCGCTGGGCGCGGTCAGGGCGGCGGCGGCGGCCGAGGTCTGTTCGGCCAGCAATTTGCCTTCGGCCATGGCCGCAGGCAGGGCTTCAAAGGCCCGCGACACCAGCGGCCTGACAACCAGCAGGATGACCAGAATGGCGACGATGCTCAAGACCAGAACTTCGGCCATGCGCAGCAAATCATTTTTGTCCAGGCCGAAGAACAATCGCAGTTCTTCGTCCTGGCCCGCCAGCGAATCAACGAACCGGATGTTGATTACATCGACCGAATCTCCCCGGTCGGCGTCGAACCCGATGGCGCTGCGGACCAGGGTCGCCATCAGTTCCATTTCCGCTTCGTTGCGCGGCTGATAAACGTCTTCTCCGGCTTCCTTGCTGTAGGTGCCATCGACCAGCACGGCAACGGACAGGCGGGTGACAATACCGGCTTCCCGTATGTGGTTGATAACCTTCTTGGATATGGCGTAGTTAACCGTTTCCTCGGTGCGGTTTTCCGAAGAATCCAGTGACGCCCCCGCCGCCGTGGATGAATTGGCATCGGGCAGGTTGGTGGCGATGGAGACCGGCGTGCTGCCATCTGTTTCCTTGTTGTCGGACGACTGCTCGACGGACTGGGTTGATCGCACGACCTGGCCTTCCGGATCATAAATCTCTTCCCTGCTAGTGATACTGTCAAAATCGATAACGGCGGTTACCTCGGCCCGGACTTTGCCGAAACCGACGATGCGTTCAAGCAGGGCCTCGATGGTTTGCGACAGGCGGTTTTCCAGCTTGATCCTGCGTTCTTCCGCCTTGCCCGCCGAGGCCCCGGCGCTTTGATCGTCGAACCCGCGGGCCAGCAGGGTTCCCTTGTTATCAACGATGGAAATGTTGTTGGGGTTGAGGCCCGGTACGGCGGTGGCAATGAGGAACTTGACCGAACTGACCTGCTCTTGGGAAAGCTGGTTGGCCCCTTTCATTTTCAAAATTACCGAGGCGCTCGATTTCTGGGCGCTGCGGCTGAAGGCCTGGCGCTTGGGCAAGACCAGATGAACGCGCGCCGAACTGATCGAGGTAATGGACTTGATGGTGCGGGATAATTCCCCTTCCAGGGCCCGTAACATATTGATATTCTGGATAAAATTTGTCGTCCCGATAGAACTGGCATCATCGAAAAGTTCATATCCAACGGTGCCACTGTTGGGCAATCCCTCACTCGCCATAGACAACCGGATGCTCGAGATTGAATCACTCGGCACATATACTTCCGTGCCGTTGTTGCGCACTTCATGGGGCGTATTGGTCGATGCCAGCCGGGCGGCGATGGAACTGGCATCTGCCGGATCCATGCCGCCGTACAAAAGCGACAATTGCGGTGCCGCTAAGCGGGTGGTGATATAGATGAAGAAGGCGATCAGGCCAACCGCAACGCCGGCCATAACGGCCAGACGCATGGGGCCGAGATTGCGCAAAGCCTGTGAAAATGTGTCCACGATCCGTCCCTTGTCTGGTTTTGGGTGGCACCGCCCTCGTCTGTCCCACAGGGTGGTTCGGCGCTCCCGTTTGCTTGTCTCAGAGACAGGCTAATAAGGGGATCGTGAAAAAGTCGTTAACGACCCGGCAAATTTTGCCTAGAGCCGATCACGTCCAGGTCAAAGATTACTGCCGGTATTTTTTCAATCGGGTGGCGCGCAGGCCGTTCATGCCGTGGGCATCGAACAAACTTTGCCAGGACAGAAACTCATCGATGGACAGGGAATAACGCTGGCAGGCTTCTTCCAGCGAAATCAGCCCATTGCGCACACCGGCGACGACTTTTGCCTTGCGCAGGATAACCCACCGTTTGGTGTTGGAGGGGGGCAGGTCTTCGCGGGTCAGGGGGCGACCGGTGGGATCAAAGATTTGATTGTGTGAGGCTTCGCCTCTGGAATGTGAGGCTTCGCCAATTTGCTTGTGTGAGGCTTCGCCAATTTGCTTGTGTGAGGCTTCGCCTCTTGGCCGTTTGGCCGGGATTTTTTTCATGATAATTCTAATCATAATGTATGTGACAAAATCGCTTCTGCCGTAAGCTTAGGGGAGGGCGTCTTAAAAATTGGCTAAGAGTTATGGTTAACAGGGAAGAATGGCAAAAATAATGTGGAATATTGTGCTGCTGGCCGAACAACATGATTTGCCCGGGTTGGGCGATATTTTACAAAGCCATAATGCCGCCGTGACGGTGACCGGGGTTTCGAGCGCACCGCAGTTGGCGGCGGCGACGGAAAATCCTGGCGGCAACACCCGCCTGGTCTGCTTTTGCACCGGAACCCTGGTGCCGGCGGCGGTGCTCGACAGTTTACCCGGTCCGTCCTACAACTTTCATCCCGGCCCGCCCGAATATCCGGGAATTTTCCCCGCCGTGTTCGCCCTTTATGAAGGCGCCGGGCAGTTTGGCGCGACGGCCCACCAATTGACCGCCGCCGTTGATGGCGGGCCGATTGTCGCCGTCGACAGGATCGACATGCCACGCGCCATTGATCGGTTGAACCTGGAAGCCCTGTCCCGCCAGGTGGTCACCGATCTGTTCATCAGGCTGGCCGGTCAATTGATTGAACAGGAAAGTCCACTGACAACTATCGATCAGAAATGGGCCGCCCGCAGCTGGACCCGGAAAGATTTTCAGGCGCTCTGCCTGTTGCCCGAAGATGTTTCGACCGAAGAATTCGAGCGCCGGTACCGGGCCCTTGGGGAAGGGCCGGAGCACGTCCTCAGGTTGCAGCGGTTCGGACGCCGCTTCTCGCTCGACCCGGTGGCCGGAGACGGACGCATCTACAAAGGCGGCACCGCCGTTGACGAGGGCACCTAAAATTGTCCCGACAACGGTGGGACGCCGTTGTCGGGACTGGGTTTGGGACGTGGGTTAGTGATCTTAAGACCAGGCGAAACTTAAGTGATTATCGCTTGATCCTTAACAGCTCCTCGAGCATAGAATCGACGGTGCTGATAATTTTCGCGGAAGCAGAATAGGCTCTCTGCACCACGATCATATTGGTGAATTCCTCACCAATATCTACGGTGGAGGCTTCCAGAGCCCCCTGAATTGTTTGCCCGGCGGGGCCATTGTCGGCCTCGCGCAGGGTCACGTCGCCGGACGCTTCTGATGCGTTATATGTGTTGCCCGAACGGGCTTCCAGGCCACTGGGGCTGACGAACGTGGCCATCGGCAGGCGGTAAATAGGCCGGGTTTCGCCATTGTCGAACAGCGCCGTCATCAGGCCATCGGCGGCCAGGGTAACGCCGGCAAAGGTGCCGAACCGCGAGCCGTTCTGGTTAATAAACACGGGGGTAAAGCTGGAGCCGAACTGGGTCATGCCATTGGCTTCGCCGACGGTGCCGAAATCGAGCGTGATCTGTTTGGCTCTGGAGGGGTCGTCATCCATGTTGGCCGCGCCGTTATCGAAATCGAGGATTTCAAGCTCGGCGACGTTAATCGTTTTCGGCAAGCCATCGCTGGAGAAGACAATGGCACCGGCCGTGTCAACCGCCTGGGTGGTGCTGGCAAAGGCGGTGCCATCGACCTCGGTAATTGTCGTCGTGGTGCCGGTGACGCCGGAAAAGACGACATTGAAAGTGCCCGAGGCCAGGGTTTTCAGTTCCAGCACATTGTTCGTCGTGCTGGCGCCTGCCATCCGAATATCGACGGTCGAACCGCCGGACGAAAACGAGGCGTCCTGACCTTCGATAGCGTCTTCCAAATCCGCCACCATGGTCGCGATATTGGCCGCATTGTTGGTCGCACTGGTGAAGATGGTGGCGTTGGCACCGGTCGAATCGGCGGCCTCGGCGGTGGAAAACGTGTAGGTAGTGCCGTTGATGACAATGGTGTCAGCGTTGGCGGGAATGGCGGTGAACAGGAACTGGGCCGCCTCCGTATAGGCCAGGGCCTGTTTTCGCACCGTGATGGTATTGTCCTGCGCCGTCACCCGGGTGCCCGATGAATCGAGCAGACCGGTCGGGTCTATGGTGATCGCCCCGGTGCCATCATCGTTGAACAGAATGGTTGTCGAACTGCCGGGGCTAATGGAGATACGGGCGTTCACGGTTGGCACATCGCCGTAGTTGGCATAATCGTTATCGGTCGCCTTGACTTTGGCGACCAGCGCCGCGACATCCTGAGCCAGGGTGGTGGTCGAGGAGATATCGACCTGGGTGTTGGTGCCGGAAACGGCGGCGTTGGAATCGAACTCGTATGTAGTGCCATCAATAATCACCGTCGCCCCGTCGGCCGGACGAATGGTCGCATCACCGGCGGAATTGAGCACGTTGAATTCCAGTTGGCCGATACTTTTGTAAACCAGTGGTGTGACGGCAGTGCCGTCTTCGATGGTCAGCACGGCGGTGCCCGAAGGCGGATCGACGTTGATCGCCCATTCGTTGGCCCGGTTGGACCGGGTGTAGACGACGCTCATGGTGTTGGCGTTACCCAGGCTGTCGAAGAACTGAACGTCGGTCTTGTGGGTATCGCCGGGGGAATCGTTTGACGGCAGGTTGGCACCGATGCCGATGGTATTGGTCGATGAGGCGGTGCCGCCGACCCGGTTTAAGTTGATGGTGCCCAGATAATCGGTCGATACAATATTCTGGTTGGCGATGGTCAGGGATTTGTTGGCCGGAACCACCGTACCGGCGGCGTCAACGGGCCAGCCTTGCAGATAAAAACCGGAGGTGTTTCGAAGGTAACCATCCTTGTCCTGGAAGAACGATCCCGAACGGGTGTAGAGGAACTGGTTGTCGATGCCGGGCACGGAGACTTCGTTGACGACGAAGAAACCGTTGCCGGAAATGGAGAAATCGGTGGCCGAAGACGAGGCCTGCAACAAGCCCTGCACGCCCGTATCGGAACGCGGCTTGGATTGCACACCACCGGCGGAATAGAGCGTCGATGAGGTCTGTTTGGTGACCAGGGTCTGGAAATTGACCCGGGTATTTTTATAACCGATTGTACTGACGTTGGTGATGTTATCGGATATCGCACCCATGGCGCTCGACTGCGAGGTCAGTCCCGAAACACCTGAAGTTAATGCACCAAATAAACTCATTTTACGTCTCCTTCGAATAGCCGCCTGCGGGCAGGTGGCCTACATTCCAAATACATTTCGTTATGGCGTTGTCGTCGCCGGGGTTTCGCTGATCGACAGCACTTTTTCGAGGCTGGTCACCACGTCACCCATGAACAGTTGAACATTGCCATCTTCGGCACCGGCGCCGGTGACCCGGCCGAACACGGTCTGATCGACATCGATCAGGTTGCCCGAGCGGTCGAGCGCGGTGACGACAACCGTATACATGCCCGGATTCTGGGCCGTGCCGTTGTTGTCCTTGCCGTCCCAGATAAACTGTTGCTGGCCCGGCGTGGTATCGCCGCCGGTGGTGTACACCGTCAGGCCCGAGGAATTCTGCACCGTGATGTTGATCTGGTTGGCGATCGGCAGTTGCCCGGCGGCCGGGTTAAGAATGTAGGTGGTCTTGGCATTATCGTTTTCCAGAGGCACTTCGTTGCCCGCCGCTTCAATGGTATTGCCAATGAAATCGACCATGGTGGCGATCTGGTTGGTCTGATCGATCGCCAGCATTTTTTCCAGGTTGGCGTTCTGGTAAATCTGTTGTTCGACACTGGCAAACTGGACCAGTTGGGTGGTGAATTCGCTGGCATCCATTGGGTCCAGCGGGTCCTGGTTTTTCAACTGGGTGACCAGCAGATTGAGGAACCGGTTCAGGTCCTCGTCCAGTTTTTCCTTGGCGGCACCGGCCTTGGTCGAACTGTCGATGGCCGCTGCGCTTGCTGTATCACCTATGAACATTTTCTTGTTACTCCTGTATCAGGCCAATTTGGTCTAAGCCCTAATATCCACTCGTGTATCGCTGATGATATGCGGGGCCAGACCGGCCAGCGGGGTATCGCTGCCGTCGGTCCCGTCATCGATTGTTTCAGAGCCGGGCTCTGAACCGGCGGTTTTGCTATCGCTGCCTTGTTCGCCCCGTTCGCGCAGGTTGAAGCTGAGGCTGTCGTTATCCATTTGCAGACCCGCATCGGCCAGGGCCTGTTGCAGTTCCTTGCCGTCGCGCTGCAATAAATCCAGCGTATTGCGGTTATCGGCGGTGACGATTGCGCTGACCCGGCCGTCGTGGCCGATTTCCAGTTTGACATCGACCCGGCCCAAATCGGCCGGTTTCAAATTGATGGTAATCTTATCGACCCCGGCATTGACCGCCCTGGTGATCTGAACCGATACCTGATCGGTCACGGCCTGGCCGGGCAGGGCCTGGCGCGGGGCGTTCGATGCCTGCGCCTGGGCGCTGTTCTGGGTCTGGGCGGCGGTTCCGGCATTGCCGGTCAGGGCCACGCCCTCGCCACCAACAGAGGCAACCGATCCGGTTGTGCCGACTTGCTGGGCGGCCTGGATCAGGCCTTTGGCCTCACCACCGGTTGATATATTGGCCTGAGCCTGAACGGCGGCTTGTGCCGTATTGGCCTGGGCCTGAGTCTGGGCCGAATTGGCTTGCGCCAGTCCGGGGCCTGTGGCGGTCGGGTTCTGGGCCTGGTGGCCACGGCCGTTTTGGGAATTGTTTTCGCCGATCAAAGCGGCGCTGGATGTCAGCGAAGCGGTCGGCTTGGAAACCACCACGGCGGCCTCATCGCCGGTTTGTACGCTGACCGCAACTTTCGGCCCGTCGCCGACCATGCGCGCCAACTGGGCCGATTGCTGGGCGGCTGTCGCCTTTCCGGTCGCTGCGGCGGCGCTCGCCTGGCCGTCGCCGCCGGCACCGGTGTTGATTGTTTGCGTCGCGCTGTTGGCCTTGACCTGCGCCGCCTGGGCGGCATGTAAGTTAAAGCCTTCTTTGGCGCTGGCGCTGGCACCCCCTTTGTTGCTATTGGCGGCATCGGTCACCGTGGCGTTTTGTGCCGCCGTGTTGGCGGTGCCGTCGGTATTTTTTGTCACCGCGCCCAGGGCGGTGGTCAGGCCCTTGGTCGCATTTTCAGCCGGTCCGGCCTGGTTCGTGGATTGTTTGCCATGTTCAGCCGATTGTCCGGCCTGGCCGTTGGTCTGGGTCGAGGCGAGCAGGGACTGCAGGATTTGGTCCGCACTGGAACCGATCCCTTTGCCATTGCCCGTGGCCGCATTTTCACCGCCATTGGCGGCTTGCTCGGTGGGCTGTTCGCCGGAACTGGCGGCCTGTCCGGTTTCGTCGCCGTTTTCATTGTCGGTATTTTCATTGGCACCTTCGTTGGCCGCCGAGCCCTGGTCGCCATCGTCGCCTTTTGCCGACTGTTGCTGGCCCTGGTCTGAAGCGTGATCGTCGGGGGTGACCTCTGATGCCACGGAAACCTGATCAGCGGGTTCGCCCTGATCGGATGTGGTGTTGGTGCCCTGGTCGCGGGAGGGATCGTCGCGGGGGCTGGCGGCTGACCGTTCAACCGGGTCGGAAGATGGCTCCGGGCTATCATAACGTTCGGCCTGGGACTCAGGGGTATTTTGCGGACGGTCTTCAAATTTGGCCGCCCCATTCCCCTTGTCGATGATCGCGGTGATGCCGGCACGGTCGGAAATGGCCATCAACCCGTTCCCCAATCGCGCACCGCTGTTGCGCATCAGTTCGGCGAAATTGATGTCACTGTTGCCGATCAATCCTTTGGTCGGCTGGATCTGACCATCCTTGGCAGGGCTGGATTTTACCGGAAATAAATCAATAGCCATATTGTCTGTCCTCGAAAAAAGCACGAACCAATATCTTCGGCCCTTACCAAGCAATTGCCGGGCCAACTTTTTCCAAGAGGATAACTATTTGAAATTAAATGAATAAACCAGTTATTGAAGGAAACGCAGGCGGCGCACTTTGGTGCCTGGCGGAAATAAATTCAGGGCGCTGGGGGGAATATTGTGCCGCTACACATAGTCCAGTTGCAGCAACAGATCGGACCTGGAACCGATGCGGTGAAACAGGTTGATGAAGAAATCCTGATCATGATCATGGCCCAGATCGGTACGCAGGTTTTCGTACTTGCGCAGGAACGATGGTTTGAAGGAAAAGCCGATGTGTCTTGAATGATCCAGGCGGTAGGTCGCCAGGGGCTTTTGAAACTTGTCGTCTCGCCAGGCCAGAACATCCCACCGGGTTTCCAGGGGGGCCGGAAGTTTCAGGTTGATGACATCGGTCCGTTCGCGCCGGTACAGGTCGATCAGCAACCGGGCGGCCTGCATATCCTGGTCTGCCATATCATTAATGTGGTGCCCGGCGGATGCGACCAACGCCGAGTCGACCCAGTCGTTTTCCTGATAGATCAGGCGCGCACCGAACGCGATATTCAATTGGGCGGTGGCACCGACATCGTACCCGTTGGCGACATAATCATTCCTGAGCTTGTCGCGCAATTGATCGGCTGACTGGTAAAGTTCGCCCATGGCCTTGTCTTCAAAATCCACGGCATAGTCATGCCACGGACCCTGGGGCACCGCCTTGGCGTCGAGAAAGGTCCTGACCAGATGGGTCACGGGAAGCCCCAGCAGCCGAAAATGTGACATCAGCCAATAGTGAAAGCGCATGTTGAAACAGGTGTAGAACATCATGCTGATTTTTCGAACGTCGAGAAAATCCGCAATGTCGAAGGAGCTGGTCGAGACCACCACCTCTTCCACCTCGGCGCAGAATTCCCCTTCCACCATGCCGTAATTTTCCCGGATCTGACGATATCGGGTCTTGATATTCAGGCGCTGGCGTTGTTCCGTGCGGTTCAGCTCGATGCCATCGACAATGAACAGGGTGTTGCACAGCACCGAATCGAAACCGCGCTCGATGGCGCTGTCCAGAGACGTAGCAAAGCTCTCGGCGGTCTCGCCGGGCAGGCCGAAAATCAGCTCGGTGCAGGTGAACAGCTCGTGTTGCGATGCCCAGTCGACCACATCGGCCAGTTGCTGGCTGGTCAGGCCCTTTCTTTTGGCCGCCTTCAGGGCTTCCGGACTTTCCGTTTGCAGTGGAATGGTGACCCCGTTGATGGACAGGGGGGCCAACCGGGTCAGCACCTGCCGGGTGGTATCGACCAGCCGTTTGTCGTGGTAGAAGAAGACGGACTGGGGATAGCCGTATTTTTCGTGACAGTGAATAATGTGATCGGCGATTTCCCCGTCGCGCCGCAAAATGCCGAAATTTTCATCATTGATGTGCATTTCCATTTGCGGCCGATCGGCGTAGGTCCTGGCCACGAATTCCAGTTCTTCCTTGACCTGATTTAAATCGAACCCGCGCAGTTTGCCACGGGTTTTGCCCGATACACAGAACGAACAGGTATAGGGGCAAAGCCGGGATGTCTGGATGCCGGGCAGGAAGTCATCGGCCAGAAACGGATCCAGAATACCGTTCAGATAGGGCGAGGGCAGTTCAGACAAATCCAGGCTCAGGCCGACATCGTGGCCACGCACAATGGCCCCGTCGCACATATGAACGACGCCATCGATAGGCTCGATCCAGGGATTGGCACGGCCCGCCATCCAGCGTTCCAGAAAGGCCGCGAAGCCCAGTTCCCCTTCGTTGGTGATGAAGGCATCGACTTCCGGAAAGCGATCAAACAAACGGGCCTGTTCGTGCGGGTCCGTATCGACCGACGGCCCGCCCCAGACCAGGGCGAAATCGGGACCGTGCCGGTCACGCAGTATTTTGGCAACGGTATGATTTAATTGGGTGTTCCAGAAATAAAAGGACATTCCGAGCACCTGGGGTGGATTATTCCGGGCCGCTTGCAGCAGGGCTTCCGGGTCCTTGAACAGGGTTATATCGACATCCCTGGCAAATTTCCTGAGGGCATAGGAGGCGATGAAACCGATATTTTTCGGGACATGGCGGGTATGCACATTGAGGCGATTGGTATAGGTCAGGTCGGCCAAATAGACCCGTAATGATGTGCTTGCCATAAACTCAATCCGCTGCGGGAATTAATAATCGTCGCCGACGATCAAGATGTATCCTTGAAATGCATACCAAAAAATTAATGGAGAAATTTAACTGGGGGTTCACTAACTGTATATCAAGGTGTCGGCGGGATACCCCTAAACCCGGGTTAAGGAAACGTGGTCAACCATGAGCAGCGTCTATAGCAATCTGAAATTTCTCAATCACCCGGATCAACTCGATGCGCTCAGAGAGTCCCGTGTCGTCGCCCCGGTCCATGTGCGGATCAAGCCCTACAATCATTGCAACCACGATTGCTGGTACTGTGCGTACCGGGTCTCGAACCTGGAACTGGGCCAGGATATCGATTATTCCGACACCCTGCCGGAAACGAAAATGGTCGGGATCGCCGATGATCTGATTGCCATGGGGGTCAAGGCGGTGACCTTTTCCGGTGGCGGTGAGCCGCTTTTGTACAAGCCCCTGCCCCGCATTGTCGAGCAACTGGCCAGGGGCGGCATTAAGGTTGCCTCGCTGACCAACGGCTCGAACCTGAAGGGCCGTATGGCCCAGGCCTTCGCCGAACACGGCACCTGGATCAGGGTCTCGGTCGATGCCTGGGACGACGCCAGTTATTCCAAATCCCGGAAAATCAGGGACGGGTCTTTTACCAGACTGCTGGAGAACCTGCGCAACTTCACGTCACTCGGGTCGCGCTGCACACTCGGTATCAGTTTCATTATTTCCCAGGATAACGACCAGCATATCTTTGAGGCCTGTTCGGCGTTCAAGGAGGTCGGCGTTAATCATGTCAAACTGACCGGCGTGGTGACATCAAACAGTGTCGATGAAAACAACGTTTACCACGACCAGATCAAAGATCGCGTAAATTCGCAGATCGATCAGGCGAAGGCCCTGAACGACGACAATTTCCGTATCGTCAATCATTACCACGAACTGGAAGACCGCTTTCAGAAAGCCTATACCAGTTGCCCGTTCGTGCAATTTCTCACCGTTATCGGCGCCGACGGGGGCGTCTATAGCTGTCAGGACAAGGCCTTTACCAGTGCTGGCTTGTTGGGATCGATCCGCGATCAATCGTTTAAGGAATTCTGGTATTCGGAACAAAACAGGCTGGCCATGCAGGCCATCAATCCGGCCAAAGACTGTGTCCACCATTGCATCGCCCATGGCAAAAACCTGGCCATCCTCGACCTGCTCGACCTGGACCCGGATCACGCCAGCTTCGTCTGAACCTTCAATAGTCGGCGATGGCGATCAGGGTGTCGGTGCCGTCAAATTTTTGCAGGGCCTGTTCGTAGGCGGCCCTCAGTTGCCCGGTTTCAAAGGATGCCAGGGGGGACCGATGGCCACCGGGGCGATTTTCACCAAGCCAGGTCAGATGATTGGCCAGGCCGTACCGTTGCCGGCCTGAAATGACCATATTGGCGAAGCCGGCGGCGGCCAGCAGGGCGGCCAGGGATTGCCGCGTATGCAGGATCAGGTGTTGCGACCACAGGGTGAAATCAATGAAGGCCTGGTTTTTCAGGGTGGCGATCAGGAAATCGTTGGCGTGGGGCACTTCGATGATCAATTTCGAGCCGTCCCTGTTCATGCGCTGGCGAACGTCAGCCAGGACCCGCAAGGGGTGTTCAAAATGCTCCAGCAAATGGAACATGAAAACCGTGTCGAACGGGCCCGGATGATCGAGGATCGATCTCTGACACGGAATATTCCGCTCGTTCAGGGCGGCCCGAAAAGAACCCTGCAATTCGACACCGCTGGCAGCGTGCGCCAATTGCTGCGCCCCGATCAGGAAAGACCCTTCGCCGCAGCCCAGATCGCAGATGTTTTTATGGCGGTAGAATGGCTCGTAATCGGCCAGCCGTCTGGTGCTGTCGGCTAAGTCTTCAAACGGGTCGGAAGGCTGTTGATCCCTGTACTGACCGCTCTCGTATTCCTCGTGGCCAATATAGAAATCGTCAATGTAGATCACCCCGGACCGTGAATCCCGCCACACCGGTAAATCCTCGTTGTCCCGGGTTGCGGTGGCGAACAGGGTTTTTGTCTGCTCGGAAGCGACCCCGATATCTTTGAGAGTGTCGAATATGGTGCCCATGGTGTTCTCTGACCTGCCTTTCGATGCCCCGGTGGCGGACAAGGTAATGATATATTCATCAAGTAGCCGCTAAATTCCAGAGAATTGACATTGCAACGGCGTGATTATCAATGGGTTTGGATTTAGTTACCGGCGGAGCGGGGTTTATCGGCTCGCATCTTGTCGATGGGCTGATTGGCGCTGGCCGTCGGGTCCGTGTGATCGACAACTTTGCCGTCGGCGGCGTGCGCAATCTTGTCCAGCACGAGGGAAACCCGGCCGTGGACGTGGTTCAGGCCGATATTTCCGATCCATCCAGCCTGGTCGACTGTTTTAAAGGGGCCGAGCGGGTCTTTCACCTGGCCGCCATGGCCGATATCGTGCCGTCAATCGAAGACCCGGAGGTTTATTTTCGCACCAACGTGGACGGCACTTTCAATGTGGTCCAGGCGGCGGTGGCCCATAACGTCAAGCGCCTGGTCTATGTGGCGTCTTCATCCTGCTATGGCATTCCAGCGGTTTACCCGACGCCGGAAACGGCACCCCTGCAACCGCAATATCCCTATGCCCTGACCAAGAGCCTGGGCGAGCAGATCGTTTTGCATTGGTCCAACGTCTACCGGCTTTCGGCGGTGTCTCTGCGGTTTTTCAATGTCTATGGCCCACGGGTCCGGACCAGCGGAACCTACGGCGCGGTGTTCGGGGTTTTCCTGGCCCAGCTTCTGGCCGGTAAGCCGTTGACCATTGTCGGCGACGGCGAGCAGACCCGCGATTTCACCTATGTCAGCGATGTCGTCGATGCCCTGATCGTCGCCGCAGACAGTCAACACAGCGGTCGGATATACAATGTCGGGACGGGCGAGGCGCAAAGCGTCAACCGTCTTGTCGAACTGCTCGGGGCGGAAGACATTGTCCATATTCCCGAACGGCCGGGCGAGCCCGATTGCACGCTGGCCGATATCGGCAGGATAACAAAAGAAATGGGCTGGCAGCCTGCGGTTCCTTTTTCCAAAGGCGTCGATATCATGCTTGAAAACATTGACTATTGGCGCGACGCGCCGGTATGGACGGCGACTTCCATCGCCGATGCCACGGTCGGATGGTTCAAGTACCTGGGAGCCGAAAAATGAGCGGCGAGACCACACAACCGAGAAACGCCAGGTCGAAGATTATTTCCATCGAGCAAATGGGCCGCCTGGCGGAAAAATTCAGGGGCCAGGGCAAGAAGATCGTGCTCGCCCACGGGGTATTCGATTTGCTTCACATGGGCCATGTGCGTCATCTGGAAATGGGCCGGCGTCAGGGTGCCGTGCTGTTCGTCACCGTGACGGCGGACGCCTACGTCAACAAGGGGCCGGACCGGCCGGTATTTTCCGAAAAACTG
>CBFDVE010000004.1:0-18469 GCA_965613205.1 uncultured Rhodospirillaceae bacterium | reverse complement strand
GATTCCTGCCTTCGCAGGAAAGACGAAAGAAATGACCAAACGGTCTTTTTCAGCACCCTGCTAGGCAATAATATTGGGCAGGATATCGTTTTCCAGGCTGATGATCTGGTCTTTCAGGAACAGTTTGCGTTTTTTCAGGCGTTGCACCTGAATCTGGTTAAAGGAGCCATCTTCCATCAGCCGCGAAATCACATCGTCCAGATCACGATGTTCCAATTTCAGTTCCGCCAGTTTGCTGTTTATTTTTTCACTGTCATCCATTGGATCGACAGTATATCAGAATTTTCAAGAAAAATCTCGCTGCGGAGTGACGGCAGACTGGAAATTGATTGTGTCTTCGGGTATGGTGGACACTCTATATAACTTGGCAATAGGGAGGGTCATGACAATGAATCTCGCTGTAAGGAAAGATTCCCTGAAAAGCAAACACGAAGTCCTTGAATCGGAAATAGAACTTGAAGAAGCAAGACCCCATCCAGATGACGTTCATCTTCATGAGCTTAAAAAAATGAAGCTTCATATCAAAGATGAACTGAACACACTCGAAGAAACATGATGACAGGCTGACGGCCTGTTTTTTTATGCTCTAATAGAACGATTATAACTTTTCGGCCTGCCCGCGCAGGATGAACTTTTGTATTTTGCCCGTCGATGTCTTTGGCAGATCGCCGAAGATGACCGTTTTCGGGCATTTGAAGTGGGCCATGTTGTGGCGGCAAAAATCGATGATCTGCTGCTCGTCAGTATCGTTCGCGTCACCCTTTAATTCGATAAATGCGCACGGAGTTTCGCCCCATTTTTCGTCGGGCCGGGCGACCACGGCGGCGGCCAGCACGGCGGGGTGCTTATAGAGGGTGTCTTCGACTTCGATCGATGAAATGTTTTCACCGCCGGAAATGATAACGTCTTTCGAACGGTCCATAATCTTGATATAGCCGTCCGGGTGGATGACGGCCAGATCACCGGAATGGAACCAGTCACCGGCGAAAGCCTCGTCGCTGGCGGCTGGATTTTTCAAATAGCCCTTCATCACGATGTTACCCTTGAACATGATCTCGCCCATGGTCTCACCGTCCCGGGGCACCGGGGTCATGGTTTGGGGGTCCATCACATCGAGCCCTTCGAGCACATGGTAACGCACCCCCTGGCGACTTTTCAGGCGGGTCTGTTCGGCCAGATCCAACTTATCCCATTCCGGTTGCCAGGCACACATCACCGCCGGGCCATAAGTTTCCGTCAGTCCATACACATGGGTCACCTCGAACCCGGCTTCGGCCATGCCTTGCAAGGTAGCGGCCGGTGGCGGCGCGGCGGCGGTCATGACATTGACCGAATGATCGAAATCCCTTTTTTCGGCCTCGGTGGCGTTGACGATGAAGTTGAGCACAATGGGGGCACCGCAGAAATGGCTGACCCGGTGATCGGCGATGGCGGCATATATGCTGGCCCCATCGACCTTGCGCAAACAGACACTGGTTCCCGCCGTCGCCGCCAGGGTCCACGGAAAGCACCAGCCGTTGGCATGAAACATCGGCAGGGTCCACAGGTATACCGGATGGGGCCCCATGTTCCAGCCGATGATATTGGACAGCGCATTCAAATAGGCCCCCCGGTGATGGGTCACCACTCCCTTGGGATTGCCCGTCGTGCCGGATGTGTAATTCAGGGATATGGCGTCCCATTCATCGCCCGGCGGGCGCCATTGAAAATCCGCGTCCCCGGTGGCGAGGAAGCTTTCATAGTCGGTTTCGCCCAAGGCCCCGTCGTCAAAACCGCTTTCGCTGTCGATGATGTCGATGACCAGCAAATCCCGTTCGGTCAGGGTCAGGGCCTCTTTGACGGTGGCCGAAAATTCGCTGTCGGTGAGCAGCACGCTGGCCTCGCCATGATCCAGGCAAAAGGCGATGGTGGCGGCGTCCAGGCGCACGTTCAGGGTGTTCAACACCGCCCCGGTCATGGGCACGGCGAAGGCGGCTTCGTACATTTCCGGCGAATTGGCGCCCATGACGGCGATGGTGTCGTTCTTCTTAACGCCGCGTTTAACCAGGGCCGAAGCCAGCCGGCGGCAGCGCCCGGCGGTTTCGGCCCAGGTGAATTTTTTACCGCCGTGAACCACCGACAAGCGATCCGGATAAACATCGGCGGCGCGGGCCAGCAGGCTGAGCGGGCTCAGCGCCGCGTAATTGGCGCCGTTGCGATCCAGATGGGTGTCATAGATGCTGTCCGTCATGTCACTAAAAGCCCTCGTTTGAGATTATCATTGATGAATAATCCAAACCGGGCCCGGCGGCAATGACGCAGGTGCAGAGGTTCAGTTAAGGGTGACGTTGCCCGAGTCGGTGAAGTGGCGGTCGTCTTTGAGGATCACACAGAGAGTTTCTTCCCAGCCATTCTGAACGCAAAAATCGATGGCGTCGTCCATGCCGAGTGAATGGACGAGGCTGATGGCGATCTGTTGTTGGTAAGGGCGGTTACCAACGTTGGCAGGTGTGCAATAGCGTCCCATCGGAACCTCCTATGCAGCAAAAACGAAAGCGGCCTGTTCAGGCGCTTAATTAATCCAATCGGCAAATTCGAAGTCGCCAATAGTTTCTTCGGTTAGTGAGAAATCATCCATCAGGGTTTCCAGATCCTGGGCGATCACATCTTGCGTCCGCATCTCACTGGCGTAGGTTTCCTGATAGGATTTCTCGATTTCTGAAGGTCTGTCTTTGATAAACATCGGTCCATCTCCTTCGTTGTTTGAGGGGTGATAGAACGTGCGACTCACCCTGCCAACACAAATAGCCTAGCCAACCAACCTGATGCCTTCCTGACAGGTGGCATTTTATTTTCAGCACAACAGGATCGCATAGTTGTGATTGGAAATAAATTACATCACTTCGAAACTGCGATATTAGTGATAATGTCCATAGCGGTTAGTCCCCGGCACCATGCCGGGTTGGCGGTACAGTGAAGGTTGATGATGCGTAGCGGCACAAAAAAAGAAACAAATCCGATCATTTCCGAAGTCGCCGACGGGTTGGCCGTGCTGAAAATCATCAACCAGTTTGCGCTCGATCTGACGACGCTGGAAACCAGGGATGATCTGGCCTGGTACGTGGCCCACCGGGTCGTCGGCAAACGGGGCTTTGCTGATTGCGTGATCTGCTTTGTCGATGCCGACAAAAAACGGATACGGCAACAAGCGGCCTTTGGCGACACAAAGAACCCGGCATCCGACGAAATAGCCAACGTACTGGACATTGCTATCGGCACGGGGGTGATCGGCACCGTTGTCGGTTCGGGTCAATCGCTGGTTGTTGATGATGTGGAAAAATTCGATGGCTACATTGTTGATATCGAACCGGCGAGGTCAGAAATCTGCGTACCGATCATGGTCAGTGGCCAGGTCTTTGGCGCCATCGATTGTGAAGACCCACGGGTCGGCCACTTCACCGAAATCCACCTGCAATTTCTGACCACGGTGGCGACCATGATGGGGATCAGGCTGAAGTCGATCATGCAGGGTGAAAATACGGAACTGGCGGCAAAACTGGCCCACAGTGAAGAACGATTTCGCGATATTGCCGAAGCAACGTCGGACTGGTATTGGGAAACCGGGCCGGACCTTCACTACACTTATGTCTCCGACCGGTTTTACGAAGAAACCGGGATCATGCCGAAAGATTTCATTGGCAAAGAACGTAATGATTTCGTCAGTTCGCGGTTTGTCGAGCAGAATCCCGAAATATGGCAGGCTCATCTGGACGATTTGAAACATCACAAGGCGTTTCAGGACTTTGAATATATTAGCGAAACTGTGATCGATCAGTTACGAAATGTGCGGGTCAGTGGTAAGCCATTTTTCGACCAATCAGGAAATTTTCTGGGTTATCGCGGCATTGCCAACTCTATCGACGAGCGAATTAACGCCGGTGTGGCCCTGAAGGCCAGCGAGCAACGGTTCCGCGATTTCGCCGAATCCAGTTCGGACTGGTTGTGGGAAATGGGCCCGGATTTGAAATTCACCTATCTATCGGAAAGCTACCACGAACAGACCGGAGTTGACCCTGATACCGTCCTTGGAAAATCGCGCCACGAGTTACCTGTCGAAGGCGAGGACTGCGAAAAATGGAAAATGCACAAGGCAGACATGGACAGCCATCGATCCTTTCGTGATTTCCAGTATCAGCTGTATCAAGCCGATGGTATTGATCGTTTTGTGTCGAGCAGCGGCAAGCCGATCTTTGACGATGAAGGAGAATTTGCAGGGTATCGGGGCACGGGAACCAGTGTCACTGCCCGGGTCGAGGCGGAAAAACTGGCTCATACCATGATGAGCGCGATTAATACCATGCCCGATATGATGTCCCTGTACGACGCCGATGGATGCCTGGTTTTTGCCAACAAGAAGTTTATCGATACCCTGGACGGCATAAGAGACGTTCTGGTGCCGGGTGTTTTGTTTGAAGATATCACCCGGGCCGCCGTTACACGGGGCCTGGTCCAGGGTCTGGCAGGTGATCCGGAACAATGGATAAAAGAACGGACGAGAAAGTTTTTCACAACCCATGAACCGATCCTGCATCAGCAAAATGATGGTAAGTGGGTTTTGACCACTGATCACAAAATGGAAAACGGCGGAACGTTTGTACACCGGACAGATGTTACCGAACTGATCGCGGCCCAGAAACAGCTTGAACTGGCCAAGAATGAAGCGGAATCAGCGAGCCTGATCAAAACCGATTTCCTGGCCAATATGAGCCACGAATTGCGCACTCCTCTGAACGCAATTATCGGCTTTTCCGATATCATCCGACAACAACTGTACGGCCCCATTGGCAATGAAAAATATCTCGGCTATCTGGAAGATATCTATGATTCCGGCCAACATTTGCTTGAACTGATCAATGACATTCTCAATGTTTCGGCTATTGAAGTCGGCAAACTGGAACTTCACATCGAAACCCTCAATGTGAAAAAAATAATGACATCGACGTTGCATCTGATCCAGGGGCAAGCCGACAAAGGAGACGTTCTCTTGTCCAGCGATACCGGCGACAACCTGCCTTTGCTGAACGGCGACAAAAGGCGACTGATGCAGATATTGCTCAATCTTTTGTCAAATGCCGTAAAATTCACCTTGCCGGGTGGCAGGGTCCATATGTACGCTTCGCTAAATGATGACAACGCCATCACCATTGCCGTCACTGATTCCGGCATTGGTATGGACCCGGAAGAAATCGACAAGGCGATGACTGAATTCGGTCAGGTGGAATTTGGGATCGCCAGAAACAAGGCAGGGGCGGGTCTTGGCCTGCCGTTGACCAAGGGATTGGTGGAACTGCACGGCGGATCGCTGGTCATCGACAGCGTAAAAGGCAAAGGAACCACAGCGATGGTGTGTTTCCCCGCCGACAGGACCATCAACCGGCATATTTAAATTCAGGATTTTCAATGGATATAAATAAAAAAGATGGAGTCTAAACCGTGCATTCACTGGCTCGGTGCCGGATTGTCGTCCGGCCCCGGCATCGCTGCCCTGGCCCGCGCTCGGGGCCGCCTGGTGCTGTGGAACAGAACTGAGGCGAAAGCCCGTGACCTGGTTAAGTCGATTGGCCCGGACCGGGAGATCAGCATCGAGACCCTGGATTTCGACGACCTAGCAGAAAAAGTCAGGGCGGGTGATGTGGTGGTTTCCATGTTGCCCGGCCACTTGCATGTGCGGGTCGCCAAACTGGCCCTGGCGGCAGGGGCCCATATGGTGACGACCAGTTATTTGAGCTCAGACATGATGGCGCTGGACGATGAAGCCAGGGCCAAAGGCCTGGTCGTGCTGAATGAAGTCGGGGTCGATCCCGGTATCGATCATCTGTTTGCGCAAGTATTGGTTCAGGCGGCCAGGCAAGCCGGGGCGCTGGAAGCCGGCCGGGCGGTGTATTTTCAATCCCATTGCGGTGGCGTGCCCGCCGTGGCCAATGATTTTCGCTACAAATTCAGCTGGGCGCCGCTCGGCGTGTTGACGGCCCTGCGCAATCCGGCCCGCTCGATCCTGGATGGCCAGGAATTCAGGTCGGAAAAAGCCTGGACCAGTGTCGAAAATATTGTCGTCCAGGGTGAAACATTCGAGGTTTATCCGAACCGGGATAGCATCGGTTATATCGAGGAATATAACCTGGCTCAGGTCAAAGATTTGCAACTATTCGTGCGCGGCACCCTGCGTTTGCCGGGCTGGAAAAAAGCCTGGCGCGACATATTCAGCACGGTTGAGGCAGCCACCGACGATGAATTGAAGGCCCTGAGCGAACGGCTGTGGCGGGATTATTGTTACGGCCCGGATGAACAGGACCGGTTAATTCTTTACGTGTCATTGCGCAGCGAAGGGGCCGACGGGGAAAGCTGGCAGGGCTCGCTCAGCCTGGACGAAAAAGGGTCGGGCTGGCAAACGGCCATGGCCCGGACCGTGTCCCTGACCGCCCAGGTCGGCATTGGTGCCGTCCTGGACGGGCAATTGACCGCCGGTGTTCAGGCCGCCACCCGGGACCCCGAACAGGCAAAACGCTGGCTCGGCCAGTTGGCCGAAGACGGCATCGCTATTGAGGCCGTAAACGTGTCATTATAATTGGCAATCAATCCAGTACAGGAAAACCGATGATCGATCCCCATGCTCAGGCCCACGCCCGGTCCCTTGCCGATGCAGACGGCTATTGGGGCGATATCGCCGAGCAAATTCATTGGACCAGAAAGTGGGATAAAGTCCTCGATGACACGAACCCGCCGTTCTATCGCTGGTTCACCGGCGGCGAGTTGAACACTTGCTACAACGCCCTTGATTATCATGTCGAAAACGGTCGCGCCGATCAGGCGGCATTGATCTACGACAGTCCGGTCACGGGCACGGTCAAAACCTTTACTTTCCGGCAATTGCGGGACGAAACCGCCCTGTTCGCCGGGCTGCTGGCGGCCCAGGGCGTGGCCAAGGGTGACCGGGTCATTATCTACATGCCGATGGTGCCCGAAGCGGCCATTGCCATGCTCGCCTGTGCCCGCCTGGGCGCGGTCCATTCGGTGGTGTTCGGCGGTTTCGCGTCGAACGAACTGGCCGTTCGCATCGATGACGCCAAACCCAGGGCCATCGTCAGCGCCTCGTGCGGCATCGAAGTCAACCGGGTGATCGACTACATGCCCCTGCTCAACGGGGCCATCGATCTGGCCCGCCACAAGCCCGATTGCTGCGTCATCCTGCAACGTCCGCAATGCACGGCGACTTTGGTCGCCGGTCGGGATGTCGATTGGGTCGAAGCCCTGAAAACGGCCCGACCCCATGACTGCGTTACCGTCGCCGCCACCGACCCTTTGTATATTCTCTATACCTCGGGCACCACGGGCGAGCCGAAAGGGGTCGTCCGCGACAACGGCGGCCATGCGGTGGTGCTGAAATGGTCCATGAAGGCGATTTACGGCATGGATCCGGGCGATGTATTCTGGGCCGCTTCCGATGTCGGCTGGGTGGTCGGCCATTCCTATATTGTCTACGCGCCGCTGCTGGCCGGTAACACGACCATACTGTATGAAGGCAAACCGGTGGGCACGCCCGATGCCGGGGCCTTCTGGCGGGTAATCTCGGAGCACAAGGTCAAGGCCCTGTTCACGGCGCCGACGGCGTTTCGCGCCATCAAGCGGGAAGACCCCAAGGCCGGGCTGCTTGAGAATTATGATCTGTCTGACTTCAAAATCCTGTTTCTGGCCGGTGAAAGGACCGATCCCGATACCCTGCACTGGGCCGAAGACGCCCTTCAAGTGCCGGTCATCGATCACTGGTGGCAAACGGAAACCGGCTGGCCAATCGCCTCGAACTGCATGGGATTGCACGTCTATCCGGTCAAGCCCGGATCACCCGCTAAAGCGGTGCCGGGCTGGGATGTTCGGGTGCTGGACGCGGAAGGTGAGCCGGTCAAAGACGGTGACATCGGCGCCATTGTCTGCAAACTGCCGCTGCCGCCGGGCACCCTGCCGAGCCTGTGGAATGCGGACGAGCGGTTTATTTCATCGTACCTGGAACACTTCCCCGGATTTTACGAGACCGCCGATGCCGGTTATATCGATGATGATGGCTACCTGTACATCATGGCCCGCACGGACGACATCATTAACGTCGCCGGACACAGGCTGTCGACCGGGGCCATGGAAGAAGTGCTGGCCGGTCATGCAGACGTGGCCGAATGCGCGGTGATCGGTGTCGCCGACACGCTGAAAGGCCAGTTGCCGGTGGGGTTCCTGGTGCTTAATGCCGGGGTCGAACGGCCGGTTGAAGATATCGCCCGTGAAGTCGTGGCCCTGGTGCGGCAGAAAATTGGCCCGGTGGCGGCCTTCAAGACGGCCACCGTAATCGCCCGCCTGCCGAAAACCCGGTCCGGTAAAATCCTGCGCGGCACCATGCAAAAAATTGCCGACAACGAAACCTACAAGGCCCCGGCGACCATTGATGATCCGGCCATTCTGGATGAAATTGAAGAGGCGCTGGAGGGACTGGGGCTGGCCGGCGCGCGCACATAGAAGGAGCTTCGATCTATGGCAAGATTACAGGACAAGGTTGCCATCGTCACCGGCGGTGCCCAGGGCATCGGCCTGGCCTGCGCCCGCGCCTTCGCCCAGGAAGGTGCAAAGGTCATGATATGCGATATCAATGATGAACCGGGCCAGGCCGCAGCGGTGTCTATTTCCGACAGCGCTATCTATCGCCATTGCGATGTCGGTGACCGGGCCCAGGTTGAATCGTTGATTGCGGCCACGGTCGAACACTTCGGCGGCGTCGATATCATGCTGTCCAATGCCGCCGTGCTGCATACCGCAGATTTTCTCGATGTCGATGAAGAGGCCCTGGACCAGACTATCCGGGTTAACCTGAAAGGGGTTTTCCTGACCGGTCAGGCGGCGGCCCGGCAGATGGTTCTATCAGGCCACGGCGGGGTTATCATTAACATGTCGTCGGTCAATGCGGTGACCGCCATTCCGACCATTTCTCCCTATGTCATGTGCAAGGGCGGGGTCGGTCAATTGACCAAAGTGATGGCGCTGTCCCTGGCCGACAAGGGTATCCGCGTCAACGCCATTGGTCCGGGGACCATTCTAACGGACATGGCGGCTAAAGTTATGGAAGACGACGAAGCCCGGCGGATGATTTTATCACGCACGCCCCTTGGCCGTTGCGGCGAGCCCGATGAAGTTGCCAGCGTCGCGGTATTTCTGGCCAGTGACCAATCCAGCTACATGACCGGCCAGACCCTGTACGTGGATGGCGGCAGACTGGCGCTTGGCTACACGGTGCCGGTCGAGGAATAGATCGATCAGCGGTATTTTCGGGTCCGATCCACTGCTCCCGGTGTTTGCCAAATGTCGAAATTTGCCCTAATCGCCGACCGGTCGGAAAATTTCCTGCAAATCACCGGTTTCGCCATAGATCAGGTATTGAGGGCCATCGATCCGCAGGGCGCCACAAAGTTTCTGGCCGCGATACCAGTTGTTGTATTGACGGCACAGGTTGTCGCCCTCGAGCCACCACCTGGCAATGTCCCGGCGTGGTGGGTTAGCGGTGTTGTTGAGAACTTCACCGATCAGGCGACCCTCGCTTTTCCAGGTCAACCGGATCCGCAGTCTGTTGCGGGTGACGCCATAGGCGGTCATATTGGTCAGGGTGGAAACGATCTCTTCGCCGTTCAGTCGTCGTCCTTTCCAGGGTGAAGAAAAAATTCGACCGGCGTGCTTGCTCCAGTACGCCTCGATCAGATTGATGTTGTTTGGTGCGTCCTGGCCCATAACGATATCGTCGCCAAGGGCATATATTTCGCAATTTGGGGCGATTTTTCGACAGTTAAACAAGGCCTGTTCAATGGCCGCTTCCGGGCCGGTGAAGGAAATGGCGCTGGCGTGCTTCTTTCGTTTTTGATCGATCGCCATGGCCTTGAAGTTGAGGCGTGACTTGGCATATCGGTAAGACTTGAACGGACCATCCACCCAGGCGGTTTTTTCAACCGGCTGCATAAGATAGATGCCCAGGCCGGCGGCCAGACCAAGCAGGGCGATGACGGCGATGAACAGTTTCATGACACTGAGCGCGAGCGATCAGGTTTCCGGTGCGGCGGCGGTTTGTTCAGCGGCATCGGGCTGATCCGACGCGCTTTTCTTCGGTGCCCGGACAGTCCCGGCCCGCGCCCGGGCGATAACGATTGCCTTTTCCAAAGCCTCGCCATTGCACAAACCCAGGCCGACCGGGTTTTGCGCCGTGATGTTGGGCGAATTCCAGTGGGTGCGTTCGCGAATGGCGTTGATGGTCGGTTTGGTGGTGCCGATCAACTTGGAAATCTGGGCGTCGCTCATTTCCGGATAATTCTTCAAAATCCACGAAATGGCGTCCGGCCGGTCCTGGCGCTTGGACACCGGGGTATAGCGCGCGCCCTTTTGTTTCGGAATGGGGGTGCGATTGGGCGACGGGTTTAGCCGGGCGCCCGGATCGGCGACGCAGCGATCAATTTCTTCCAGGGTCAGTTCATCGGCCCCGATGGGGTCCAGTCCCTGCATTCCGATGGCCACTTCATCATCGGCAATGGCCTGGACTTCGAGGGCGTGCAAACCGCAAAAGTCGGCAATCTGCTCAAACGTCAGCGCGGTGTTCTCGACCAGCCATACGGCGGTTGCTTTAGGCATAAGGGGATGCGTCATCGCATATCGTCCTGTTGGTAAATGATCGGGGATCGTGCCAGAAAAAAAGTCGTTCACGGCACCGAGAGAGACGTTTAATTCATTTTTCGCCGTGCGTAAACTTAAATCATGTGTGCAGCACAATCTTGCCGATGTGTTGACTGCTTTCCATCAGGGCGTGGGCCGCCGCGGCCTCGGTCAGGGGCAAGCTGGCATGGATCACCGGGGCGATTTTTTCCGCTTCAATCAACGGCCAGACAATTTGCTTCAGTTTTTTGGCGATGGCCGATTTAAACGCGACCGAACGCATTCGCAGGGTCGAGCCGCTCAGGGTCAGGCGTTTGAGCATCACCGGCATCAGGTTGATGTCGACCTTGCTGCCGTTGAGGAAGGCGATGTTGACCAGTCGTCCGTCCATGGCCAGGGCGTCGAGGTTGCGGGCGACGTAATCGCCGCCGACCATATCGAGGATAACGTTCAGGCCTTTTCCGTCGGTGAACTCCCTGGCCGCTTCGACAAAATCCTGCTCACGGTAGTTGACCGCCAGGTCGGCCCCGAGAATTTCGCACGCCCCGCACTTGTCGTCGGCCCCGGCGGTGATCATCACCCGGGCACCCAGATGATGGGCGATCTGAATGGCGGTGGTGCCGATACCGCTGGAGCCGCCATGAATGAGGATGGTCTCGCCCGCTTGCAATGCGGCCCGGTCAAAGACGTTCGACCAGACGGTAAAAAAAGTTTCCGGCAGGGCGGCGGCCTGGTCCATATCCAGGCCTTCGGGAATGGGCAGGCACTGGGCCGCCGGGGCGGTGCAGTATTCGGCGTAACCACCACCGCTGACCAGGGCGCAAACATCGTCTCCGACCTGCCAGTCATCGACGCCCTTTGCCAGGGCCACGATATCACCGGCGATTTCCAGGCCGGGAATATCCGAAGCCCCCGGCGGTGGCGGATAAGCGCCCTGGCGCTGCAATACATCGGGCCGGTTGATGCCGGCGGCGTGGACCCGGACCAGCACCTCGCCATCGGCTGGTTGCGGCAGGGGGCGGGTCGCGGGGATCAACTGGCCGTCGCTGATTTCCATGCAGGTCATGGTTTCGGGGATCGGGCTGGCCATCATAACGTTGCTCCGCTTGGGGGATCGAATTAAGCTGCAAGCTAACACGCGGGCGGGAGATTGAGAACATGGATACGGACGACCTGGAACCGCTGACGAAAATAGCCGCTCCGAAAGATTTGGAAGAGATGTCGATCGAGGCCCTGGGCGACTATATCGCCGAGCTGACTGCTGAAATCGAGCGGGTACGGGCGATGATCGAGAGCAAGCACGGGGCCCGCGACGGGGCCGAGAAGTTCTTCAAGTAAATTTTGTCTTAATGATTCATTAACGAAGCCGGGATTAGGGTTATAGGGTCGGATGGATATCGGCTCGAAATCCGGGTCTTTGCACACAGCAATCCATCTGGCGCCTCCCTGTTAAAACTCGCCGCCCCTTAATTGGGGCGGTCTTTTTCCCGGCCCTCAGAGCACCCATGTACCCCTATCAGCTATTAAAAGTTCCATATGTGGTGGGGTCATTCAATCGCTGGTGCAGTCTCTGTAGAACCTTTCCAAACCACTCAAAAACCCGCTTGACCACTGGCCTTCCGGGTGAGTAAAGTCTGCTCAGCCAAAACAAAAAATCATGGCGAGTTTGACAGGTAGAGGCATCAAAAGGGGTCGCCCCGTAATAAGGCGACCCTTTGCTTTTGGGGGTATGCTTTTGGGGGTATGAGTAGGTTTGGTCATGAGCGAGCGCGAGTCAAACCGGAAAGTTCGCAGCGATTTCCCTCATCTGGTTCCGATGCCGACCCGTTGGGCCGATAACGACCCTTATGGTCACGTCAACAACGCCACCTATTACGCCTATTTCGATACCGTCGTGAACAACTATCTGATTGATCAGGGCGGGCTGGATTTGGCCGATAGCACCGCTATTGGAGTGGTCGTCGAAACCATGTGCCGGTTTTTTCAGTCCGTGTCTTATCCCGAAAATCTGGAAATCGGCATGGCCGTCGGTAAGCTTGGCGGCTCAAGTGTGCGCTATGAACTGGCGGTATTTCGCCAGGGCGAGGACCGGGCCGTGGCGGCGGGTCATTTCGTCCATGTTTTTATCGACCGGGCCAGCGGCAAACCGGTGGCAATACCCGAACCCATGCGCGGCGCACTGGAACGCCTGCTAATCGAGGCAGACGTTCCAGATTAGTCAGGCGGCTTTGCTTTCGAGCTTCCGGGCGGCACCCTGATGGGTGATTTCAATGGTGCGCGGTTTCATTTCTTCCGGAACTTCACGGCTCAAATCGATATTCAACAGGCCGTTTTCCAGGCTCGCGCCCAGCACCTTGATATGGTCGGCCAGTTCGAACCGGCGTTCGAACGAGCGGCCGGCGATGCCCTGGTGCAGGAACGCCTGTTCCTGTTCCGGGGTGGCCAGCTTGCCGCTGACAAAAAGGGTGTTTTCCTTGATCGTCACATCCAGGTCCTGTTCGGTAAAACCGGCCACGGCCAGGGTCACCCGATAGGTGTTTTCATCGATCGATTCGATGTTGTAGGGGGGATAGGTGTTGGCTGTCGTGTCACTCCGTTGCAGATGGTCGAATTGCCGTTGCATCCGGTCGAAACCGATGGCGAAACGGTGCAGGGGGGAAAGGTCAATAGTACGCATGATTAATCTCCTTGATTAAGCGAGAGTTTCATCAGGGAACCCACCGGAAGTTGGCTGGGCATCTGATCTGTTAAACGGGACGGACCCGATCGTCGGCATCCATCACTGATCAGGATATAGGAGGGAATTGCGGCCCGCGCAAGGAGTCAGTCCTGTTTCCACAGCACTTCATAAAGGGTCGGCGGTTCGTCGAAACCCTTCATTTCAAATTCACCCCTGTCCTTGAACGTCAACTGTTTGCCGACGCAAATTCCGCGCACGATCTCGGAAACAAAAATTTCGCCTTTTTTCGCCTTATCGACTATGCGGGCGGCCATTTGCACGGTGGAGCCGAACAAATCATTGTCTTCGGCAATCGGTTCACCGGCATTAATGCCGATTTTAATGTGCAACGGCAGGTCCGGATTATTCTGGGTATGGACGGCGACATTCTGCTGCATTCGAATGGCCGCTTCGACCCCGTTCGAGGTGCTGGCAAAGGATGCCATGATGCCATCCCCGGTATGTTTGATTTCCTTGCCGACGAAATCGGTCAGGGCTTCCCGCACGACCCGGTTGTGGGCCCGCACAATCTGCTGCGCCACGGCGTCGCCCAGTTCCTGGGTCATGGCGGTGGAGCCGGCGATGTCGGTAAACAAAACGGTGACCGGACCGGCCAGGTCTTCCGTCGGTTTCGGCCTGTTCCATTCGGCCAGGGCTTGTTCCAGATACTTGATGGCTTCCGGGTCTTCATCCTGGTTCATGTTCATGGCGTTGCGACCGGCCTGGAACATCTGCATGTAGCGGGCATCGGCAAGCAGATAATCTTCGTATTTATCGGCGAATTTGACCGCGTCAGATTTTTTGAAACCGATGATGGTGACGGTTTCGCTCAGGATGATCGAGGCCGAGCGCATGTCCAGCATGGATTTCTGGCCAAGGGCTTCAATCGCACCGGCCAGATACAAATTGATGCCGAACTTGTTGAAACTGTCGAGGCCCGAGGTGTCGGCGTTCATTTTCTCCAGGCTGTCGCTGAGAAATTGCATCAGGATCAATCGCTGGGCTTCCCCATGAGGCGGCAAATGGGACTGTTCGGCGTTGTCGTTTTCCGGGCTCGGTTCCGCTTCCGGCTCCGCTTCCGGCTCCGCTTCCGGCTCAATGGGAATTTCGGGAATCTGGCTTTCTGCCGGGTCGGGAATGTCCGGCAATTGCGCCTGCTCGGTGGGGTCTTCCGGTGGTTCCGACTGATCGGCTGTGGAAGCAAGGGCTTCGGCCGATGGCGGTGCGCCGGGGTCATCGGCATCCTTGGAGGGTTTCTTGGGCTCCCTGGCTGCCGGTTTCCGGGCCGCCTTCCTTGTTGCCTCGTCGGGGCGTTGACCGGGGGCAGGTCGTGGCCTTGCAATAGACTTGCCTGACCCCGCAATATTGGTTTTTTTGAGGAAATTAGTGGCCATGACGAAGGTGCTGATCAAAAACGTAATAACAAAAATCACAAAAATAATGTTGGTCTGGACATTGCTGCTGAACGACGTGTCGCGCAGGAAAACAATCGAGCCGAAGGCCATCAGGCCGGCCAGAGTGACGCCGAACAGGATGATCAGAAGAATCTTGATGAGAGTTGTTGTGAAGGTCTGCGGTTTTGCCGCTACCGGCGGCTTGCCGCCGCGTGAAGATTTTCCAAACAGGGAAAAATCCAGATCCGCACCACCTGATCGAGAGCTTCGTGCGCGCTTCCGTCGATTGGCCATGGTCGCCGCCGCGATCGAAGCGATATGCTTTTTCTGCCCTTTGGGCGAGCGGTAGACGATGGTTTCCAGGGAATTTCCGGTCTCGGTGTCATAGGTATCGCGGACCACCTTGACTTCGTCAATTGAAGCCAGAACATCAAGCGTCTTGGCTTCCTCGGTCGCCGGAACGGCATCATCATGACGGGCGTGAATTTCCCATCGGCCCTTTTGATGGACATGAACCTCGTAATAAACCTGCCGAGCCACCTTGGTTCCTCCCGGGAAACGCGAACAGTCTAAATCCTAGAGTATTACCATACGAATATGAACCGCTCTGATAGGGCGTTTCAGGCTATTCCTTTTTGGAATTGAGGAACATGATCGCCATGGGGATGGCAGACATGACAAAGGTTACCAGGAAGGTGATGATCATAATATTGATCTGGGCGTTTTTGGTGATCGTGGTGTCGGCCGTCGACATGAATACGAACCAGGTGAACAGGGAACCGACGATGGTGCTGAAAACGGTGATGGCCAGGATACGCCAGATCAAAGCGGTGAAAGACAAGCTCGACTTTTGTCTGCCGGCCGAAGCGGACTTGTCAGAGGTCGCCTGGGATTTTTCTTTCGCGGCGGCGTCCGTTCTTTTCTTTGCCGCTATGTTGGGGGGGCGATATTTTTTCTGGCCCGGCGCATAGACATTGTATTCTTTCGAGATGCCCTGATCGGCGTCATAGATCTCCTGAATGACTTTAACCGCTTCGATATGTTTCATGGCGTCGAAGCCTTTGGCTTCTTCGATGGCCGATTCTTTTTCCGTCGCGGTATAGCGGGCATGAATTTCCCATCGCCCGTTTTGCCTGACGTGAACCTCGTAATGAGTTGTGTGCGCCATTCTACCCCCACTCGACCCCTTGGTTAAGATACCATAAAACGGGCTAAATGGTTAATATCAGGTGTCTTTTAGACCCAGACCACTGAAGCGTTTGTTAAACTTGGCAAGCTGGCCGCCACTGTCGAGTAACCGGTGCACGCCGGTCCAGGCCGGGTGGGTCTTAGGGTCAACGTCCAACTTGATGGTGTCGCCAGCGGCACCATAGGTCGAACGGGTATTAAAAGTACTACCGTCGGTCATCTGCACGGTAATCTCATGGTATTCAGGATGAATATCTTTTTTCACGGCCAACTCCTTAAAACAAGCGGCTTATATACTCTGCCGCCCACCGGACTGCAAGAGAACTTATTGCGTTGCAAAAGAACGGTTCTTATATAACCCGATAAGCCTTTCACCAGGAAAAATCTTATGACTCTGGACAAAAACAAGTTCGACGGCCTGGCCAACGAAACACTGGCCCACTTGCTCGACGTGATCGATGAAAAACTGGGTGATGTGATGGAGGTCGATATGGAAAACGAAATGCTGACCATCGATCTTGAAAATGGCGGCCAGTATATCATCAACAAACACGCGCCAAACCGGCAAATCTGGCTGTCATCACCGCTCAGCGGGGCGTCGCACTATGATTTCGATGAGACGGGCGAAAGCTGGATTGACAGCCGCAGTGGAGAAAACCTGATGCCCAAACTGGCAGCCGAACTGGCCCGGCTGAGCGGCATGGCGTTTAGCCTGGACTGAGTCTCCTATAGGCCAGAACGACGACGACAATCATCACCAAGGTACCGCCATAGTAAGGCCAGTCCATGCCCATCATGGCGAACAGGAAACCGGCCCAGATCGGGCCAATGACGCGGGCCATGGTCGTCGCCGAACGGCTGACGCCCATCATGCCGCCCTGTTCCTCTGGCCCGACCTGGCGGGAGATCAGGCTGCTGAGGGAAGGATTGATAACCGAAAAGCCATAGGCGATGACGGCCATGGCGACCAGCAGGGTGGCGAGAGACGAGGCAAAAGGTATGACCAGCATTCCCAGGGCCAGGGCCAGGCTGCCCTGCACGATCAAATTGGCTTCGCCGAACTTGTTGACCAGCCGACCGACCAGGCCGCCCTGGATGATGGCGCTTAAAATGCCGATAAAGGCGAACAGATAACCGTTTTGCTGGGGCCCCCAGTCGAAGCGGCGCTCTGACCACATGGCGAAGGTGGTTTCCATTCCGGCAAAAACAAAAGTCGCCAGGAACGACAAGATCAGGATAATGCCGACGTTGGGACGGGCCAGGGCCTGGCCAAACTGCTGCGCCCGTTGCTGCGGCGGTTTCGCCGCCAGGCTATTGCGCAAATCGGCCGACAGGGATTCCTTCAACTTGAACAGGGCCATCAGCAAGGCCATCATGGACAACCCGGCGGCGGCGAATGCCGGTAACTGGTAATTGGCGTTCAGGGGGTCGGGACCGGCCAGGATGCCGCCGATGGCAGGCCCGGCGATGAAGCCGAGGCCGAAGGCGGCACCGATCACGCCCATGCCCCTGGCCCTGTTTTCCGGGGCGGTGATATCGGCCACATAGGCAAATGCGGTAGAAATATTACCGGCCATGAATCCGCCCAGAATGCGGGCGGCAAAGAGCATCAACAGGCTGTCAGCGTAGCCCAGCAGAACATAGGAAATGGCCCCCCCGGCGAGGGTGATCAACAGGATCGGTCGTCGTCCCCTGGCATCGCTCAGGCGGCCCCAGAACGGGGCGGCGATAAACTGGCCCAATGAATAGCTCGCCATCAGCAGGCCGACGGTGGATGGCGAGGCGGCAAAATGCTCGGCGAAAAACGGCAGCAGGGGAATGATCACACCGAAGCCGACAAGATCAATGAAGACAATCAAAAACAGGATAGTCATGAGGGCGAAAAATCTTTTGGTAGGGGTTTAGCGTTGAGTTAACTTGAGTTCGATCCGGCGATTGCGGCGATTGGCGATTTCATCCTTGGCCTTATCGAGCGGTTGATACTGACCAAAACCGGTCGCCGCCAGCCGATTGGCGGGAATATTCAGCTCGATCAAGTACTTGACCACCGAAATGGCCCGCGCCGCCGACAGTTCCCAGTTAGAATGAAATTTTTCAGTGAAAATCGGCACGCTGTCGGTATGGCCATCGACCCGCAAAATCCAGTTGATATCCTTGGGAATTCGAGTCGTCAGCTCCCGTAAGGTCCCGGCCAACCGGGCCAGTTGTTCTTTGCCGGCGTCGCCCAGATCGGCCGAGCCGGACGCAAACAGGACTTCCGACTGAAACACGAAACGGTCGCCGACGATGCGAATACCCGGCTGATTACCCAAAACCTTGCGCAGGCGTCCGAAAAATTCCGACCGGTAACGGGACAGTTCCTGGACCTTCGAGGCCAGGGCGGAATTGAGCCGTTTGCCGAGCGCCGAAATCTGTACGCCCTGTTCCCTGGCCTTGGCTTCCGCCGCGTCCAGGGCCTGGG
>CBFDVE010000003.1:0-19845 GCA_965613205.1 uncultured Rhodospirillaceae bacterium | reverse complement strand
AAGATATAAGTGCTGTTAGTTATACAAAAGGACCTGGGATTGGTAGTTGTTTGAGGATTGGACAAATTGCTGCAAAAACAATTGCAAAACAATACAACAAACAAATATTTCCAGTAAATCATTCATTTGCACATATAGAAATAACAAAAACTTTTTTTGCTTTAAAAGATCCTCTTGTTATATACTTAAGTGGAGGAAATTCGCAAATTCTTGCAATTAAAACAATACCTTTTAAACATTATTATGTATTTGGCGAAACTTTTGATATTGGGATTGGAAATGCATTAGATAATTTTGCAAGAGCTGCGAAATTAATACCCTCATGGGGTTCAAAGGTTGCAGAAATAGCAAATAAAGGCAAATATATTAAAATGCCATATAATGTAAAAGGAATGGATTTTACATTTACTGGTATTTTGAAATATGCAATAGAACTTTTGAATAAAAATAAAATTGAAGATATTGCTTATTCTTTTCAAGAAACAATGTTTTCAATGGTCTGTGAAGCAGCTGAAAGAGCTTTGTTTTTATTAAATAAAAAAGAAATAATTCTTTGTGGTGGTGTTGCACAAAGTAAAAGATTACAGGAAATGTTTATTGATATATCTAAAAAACATAATATAAAATTCTGTGTTGCTAATAATGAATTCAATGCTGATAATGGTGCAATGATTGCTCTTGTTGGTGAAAAAATGTTAAAGCAAAATATTTCTTATAAATTAAATGAAGCAATAATCGATCAAAAATTTAGAGTTGATAAAATTGAAATCTTATGGTAAAAAGAGATATAATAATTAATAAAATCAATGCGTTACAAAAACGGCCAATGCGTACTGTTTTGAAAGAAAACTGCCTGGCGTAGGGGCCTGGGGTTAAAACAGGTCATTGTAAAATAAGCATTTTTCAAGTTTCTCTGTTCATAAAAAGCTCCGAGGACGGGGGCCGGTCATTACCAGCCTGTTGGAATTCTGGCATTTCCTCTACGGTAAGATCGACTTTAAGTGAATCAAAAACTCTCAACCACGATGCTAAAGGCCGGGTTACCGATATGATAAACACCTCAGAACTAACAGAGCATGACTTGAAGGAACTTGATGTGTTTCTTGCCCGGAAAGACGGCGGGAAAATACAAAACACAGAAGCCCTTGATGGATTTTTTGCCGCACTGGCGTGTTGCCCCGATCTCGTTATGCCAAGTGAATACATGCCGGTCATTCGGGGTGGCTCGACCGAAGATGGCGATTTGGTTTTTGAAGATATAGATGAGGCCCAGCGTTTTATGGAACTTGTCAATCGGCACTGGAACCATGTGAATGCACAATTGAATGAGGGCGAAGTTTACTTCCCGTTGGTTCAGGAAAACGAGAAGGGTGAATATCGAGGAAACGATTGGGCCAATGGTTTTATAAGCGGGACACATGTGCGCTTTGATATCTGGGACGACCTGATCCATGACGATGAACATGGCGGTGCTATGGTTGCGATCATGGCTTTGGCTTATGAGAATCACGCTGATTTAGAGATGCGTCCTTTCAAAGAACCCGTCGATGATAAAAAGCGCGACGAACTTATGGTCGCTTCAGCGGCTGGTGTCATGCGGATGCATGCTCATTTTCTCAGCCAACGAAAACAATATATGCCGAAAACCGGCACATTCATTCGCCCAGGGCGGAAGGTTGGGCGGAACGAGCCCTGCCCTTGCGGATCGGGTAAGAAATATAAGAAATGCTGCGGCAATGGACCAACGCTACATTGATCATTTGACGGATGGATATGGAACTTGTGATAGGCGGCAGAGCGTTTTCAGCACACTTTCTGTGGGAAGCCAAATACTTTTCTCTGCGCATCCCACTCCACCGGGAACGGTTTTAAAAAATCAGCCAACGCCAGCCCCTTGGGCTGACGACCATCCAGAATCGTCTCAATAATGTCCGGAGCCAGCAAGGCCAGGCGCATGATACGGGCCAGGTAAGACGGGTTGATCTTCTCCTTTTCCGCCAGTAGCCGGGTCGAGGGAACCTTCCCGGCCTCGAGCATCCGCCGCCACCGCCTGGCGCGGGCGATTGCCTTTAGCAGGGTGTTGTCCTCTTTGGGTTGGGGGGTGGCCCAGTCATTCATGCCGTCCGGGGCGATGATCAGCTTGCGCCCGCCCCGGCGCTGGAAAGTCATGGGTGCAAACACCTTGATGCTATGTCCGTCCCGGCAAAGTTCCATTTTCACGCGGTGTTCCTTTCCTTGTCATGTTCAATGGCCCGCAGTTCCTCGATGACGGTATCCAGGGCGTCCATGACGTCGCGTTCGGTAATTTCCGCGCCCTCGGCAATCACTGAGCGCCATGTGCGGACCACCAGTTCCGGAGAGCGCACCAGGGCGCGCAGGTGCGGCTCAGGAAACGCCTGGATGTGGTGCGGGAAGCCAAACACTGGGAGAGAAGGTCGCCAGGATTAATTGGGAGGCAGATGCAAAAATACTGATCATACGGAGACGAGGTGGATCTCAACTTTTTTGCCGACAGCCTCAGCATATTTCTCCAGAGACTTAATGGAGGGTTTGTGGCCGCTTTCAAGGCGAGCAACTGTAGGTTGGCTGGTTCCCATGCGTTCGGCAACATCTTCCTGGCTCAATCCAGCGTCTGCACGAGCTTCAATGAGTTCCTTCGCCAAGGCGAATTCAGGTGCCAAGGCTTCGTGTTCTTTCCGAAACTCAGGGTCTTGCATCCACTTCTTGCGAAGTTTTGAAAATGGAATGGTCATGTGTCTAACTCCTTCATTCTGGACAGGGCCATTTGAAGCGCCTTGCGAGGGGTCTTTTGCGTTTTCTTACGAAATGCATGCAAGATAACGACACGACGACCCTTTGCAGTGACGTATATGGCCCTGGCTATACCGTCCTTCCCTTGTACGCGCATCTCCCAGAGCTTGTCCTGGAGGTGCCTGATATAGGGTTCTCTAACCTCATGAAGGCCAAGTTCCTCAATGAGGTAAACAATTCGGTCAATTTTGGCACGCATATCCCTGGGGAGCTCATCAAGCTCGTCCATAACGGCTTGACTCAGGATTTCAACATGCCACTTCATCGTTATTATATATCAATTCTGATATAATTAGTAAACAAAGAAATTCAATGTCCAGCAAACCCGAACAGGTTCTTGAGGCGATCAAGGCGCTGCTGATAACCGCGCCGGATGCCAAGATTGAACGGAACACAGCGATGCCTGAGAAAATCCCACCCGGCGGCCTGATTGTACTGCGTGATGGTGATCCGGGTGACCCCGAGATCGCCCTTGGCGGCTTTGGCAACGTTTACTGCTGCCACAACATTGAGATTGAGCTTTACATCGAGGATGGCGACACAACGACCCGTGATGTCGCCTTCGATACCCTGGTGCAATCCATCGGCACTGCACTGGAATCCGACCTCACCCTCGGTGGCCTGGCTTTCGGCATGTCCTATGGCCGCCCGGAAATCGACACCGAAGCGGTAGCCGGAGCCGCTGCCATCAGGACCGGCACGATCATCTTGACCGTCGAATATGAGACCAACAGCTTACTCGGCTGACCATAATTTAATACCCGCCGCCAGTTTCCTTTGTGTCCGGCGACAATATCAGGCGGTCTTTTTTGCTGTTGGACCATTGATCTGGATGTCGTCGGGAAATGGCCGACCCTGGCCGAGATCAAAATACTCTTTCAGACTGAGCAGAAACGAGGCCCACTTCATGGAACAATGATAGTGGAACGGGGTTTCTTCGGCCCAGCCCCGATGGGTGAAGCGGAGTTCCGTATTGCCGCGATCATCCACCTGAAAGCTGAATTCGATGGTCGTGCCGAGCCATTCTTCCGGGCCGGCAATGCAGCTCCAGATAACCGCGCTTTCCGTCACCTTGTCGACCGACATATCCGGTCCACCGTGGTCGCCAAAACGAAAGGCCAGGACGCCTCCCTGGGCGGGATCGCCCGTGGTCTCCGTTGTCCACCAGGAATTTAAACCCGGGAGCGATGTAATCGCCAGCATGGCCTTTTTGATCTTAACGGAGATGTTAATCGCGTGGGTAATATTTGCCATTTTCAAGTTTCCCTTTTGCTGGGTCTGTTTTATGTAACGATCCCAGATTGTAGCGATCACCCATGGCATGTGAATAATTATTCAATCGAATTAGAAAATATTTAAACATATGATAAATAACGATAAATTTACTAGACAGTCGATATTCAAATATTATACTTTCCAAATATGGAAAATGAATTGGAACTGGATGGCATTTTTTTCGCCTTGTCGGATTCGAAGCGGCGTTCAATCCTGACCGAATTGTCCGAGGAGTCGAAATCGGTAGGTGAACTGGCCAGCAGTTTTGAGTTGACCATGGGGGCGGTTTCCAAAAACATCAAAATTCTGGAACAGGCGGATTTGATATTTAAGAGCAAACGTGGCCGACAGGTTTACTGTCATATGAATTTTGATGTCTGGCGCAAAGTGGCGAAATTCATCGCCATGCAGACCAAATTCTGGGAACGCCGCCTCAACGAACTGGAATCCTATATCGACACCCAGGCGCTTGGAGACAAGAATGGCCGTTGAATTTGATGATCTGGTTATCAAACGCACTTTCAACTGTCCGAAGCGGACCCTGTTCGATGCCTGGTCGCAACCGGCAATCATGGCCAAGTGGTTATTTGCCCGGCGCGAGGGCTTTTGCGACAGCACGGTGACCAGTCGTTTTACCGTTGGCGGCAAATATTCAATCATCATGCACATGCCGTCCGGCGATGTGCATCTGTTTGGCCAGTACACGGCAATTACCAGGTACAGTCAGATCGCCTTTACCTGGTCATCGCCGGTGATCAGCGTTTCCCGCGTTGACCTCAAGTTCCAGGAAATATCTGCCAACCGGACCGAATTTACGCTCACCCACGCCCTGTTCCCCTCTGAAGAAATACGGGCCCAGCATGGCGAAGGATGGCTGGCCTGCCTCGACAATCTTGAAAACCGGGTTTTGTCAGGCGCCTCGGCAATCGACACCGGAGCGGGCCGGTGTTAGTTTTCTCTGATTGAAATTTGGCGGCGGGGCCGTGGCGTCATGACCGATACGAATTTGGCGACAGGAGACATCGCCTCGCTGGCGCCGTTGATCGAGAGCGGGCAAATTTCGCCGGTCGATCTGACCCGCGCCGTTGTTGATCGCATTGGGCAATTGAACGGCAAGCTGAATGCCTTTATTTCCCTCTATCCCGAGCTGGCTCTGGACCAGGCCCGCGACGCAGAAACAGAAATACAGGCGGGTCGATATCTCGGCCCCCTGCATGGTATCCCCATAGGGATCAAGGATTTGTATCTGGTCGCCGGAATGCGCCGCACCTGCGGTTCGGGATTTTTGCGCGAAGACCCGTCGCCCGTGGATGCGACCGCCGTGGCCCGACTGAGAGCCGCCGGGGCGATCATCGTCGGCTTGCTTAACCTGAACGAATTCGCCTACGGCACCACCGGCATTAATCCTCATGTGGGATCGGCGCGAAACCCCTGGAATACGGATTACGCCTGCGGCGGGTCGAGCAGCGGATCGGGCTGCGCCGTCGCCGCTTCCCTGGTCGCCGCCGCCATGGGCACCGATACCGGCGGCTCGATCCGAATCCCGGCCTCGCTGACCGGGGTGGTCGGGTTGAAACAGACCTATGGCCTGGTCAGTCGGCTTGGAATTTACCCGCTAAGTGAAAGTTTCGATCACGGTGGCCCCCTGACCCGCACGGTGCGCGACGCCGCCCTGATGCTGCAAGCCATCGCCGGCGAAGATCAAGCCGACCCGACCACTTGGCGGGTGCCCATCGGCGACTACACGGCCGGTCTGGGCAAATCGATCAAAGGCAAGCGGATCGGCGTTGCCAAACAGTATTTTTTTGAAGACCTGTATCCCGGAACCGAGGACCGGGTGCGCACCGCCATCGATGTGCTGGCCGACCTGGGGGCCGAAATTTGTCAGGTATCACTTCCCTTTGCCGCCGAGGCCTTCGAACGCTGGGCCACCATTTGCGGGCCCGAAGCCTATACGGTGCACAAAAATCACGCCCTTGAAACGCCCGGAGCCCTGGCCCCCGAGGTCGAAACGCGGGTGCTGGCCGGACGCAATATTTCCGCCCACGACTACGTCAGGGCACGGAATTTTCAGGATCGGGTCAAACGGGACACGGCGGCCTTGATGAAAGATATCGACATCATCGTCACCCCAACCACGCCGATTCCGGCGCCCGATATCAAAACCGGTTACCTTGAAATGAACGGGCAAACCATGGACGGGGCCAAAGTACTGGGGCGATTTACCCGCTTTGCCGATTTCACCGGGCAGCCGGCGATCAGCCTGCCTTGCGGTTTCAACGACGAAGGAATGCCGGTTGGCCTGCAACTGATGGGTCGCTGGTTCGACGAGGAAGACCTGTTGTCGGTGGCCCAAGCCTACGAAACTGCCACATCCTGGCACAGGGAACGGCCAAAAGACTTATAGGATTTTGCTTCTGTTTTCCCGCTCGTTCAGGTTTAGAGCAAATTTTGATCAGGTTGAATCGTTGAGATCGCTTTTCCGATTTCCTGACAAGGCGCGTGGGCGCAAGCGATGCGGGGCATCGGCAAGCCCGCGCAACGCAGCTCAGGGAGCCGGAAAAGCGACCGAAGGCGCGGCGTGCGGCCCGCTGAGCGGCGTCAATCGACGCTTGCGATGCGCCAGCATCGCGGCGCGCGGATTTCCTTGTCAGCAAACCGCACGCCACGTCTCAGCGATCCAACCTGATCAAAACTTGCTCTAAGCCCGCTTTACCCGTTCACTGCTGACGTATAGTGTGGTTCTTGATTTCGCTGCATATGGCGGCAGGACAAAAACATCCCTGCTGGCATTTATGGTCCCTGCCCAGTCGGCAAATAGCAGGGTCAAAACCGGAAAACATTTGTCGTCAATTTCATAAATCAGATCAAATGTCGGAAACGAATACATCGTCACAATCGGTAAAACTATTGGCCAAATTGGGCCTGGCAATAGTTCTGATCATGCTTCTTTGGCCCCTTAGAGGTGACGCCGCAGAAGCTGTTTCATTCAACACCACCACTACTGCCCCGCTGGCGACAAAGGATCAGGATGGGTTCCAGGATGAGATATTAATTGAAGTGTTTCGCCGACAGGGCCGGAAAGTCATCACGCGCTACCTGCCGGGCGAGCGTTCCCTGATCAATCTTAACAAGGGGGTTGATGATGGCACCGTTGTCCGCATTGCCGGATTGGAAAAAACATACACAAATTTTCGAATTGTCCCCGAGGCCGTTTTGGATTTCGAATTCGTTGCATTCACCCTTGATCAGGCCGTTGTCATTAATAATTGGGCAGATCTGAAACCCTATTCAGTCAGCTTTGTCAACGGCTGGAAAATATATGAAAAAAACGTGCAAGGGGTAAAACAGATCGTAAGGGTGCGTGATCAGGTTCAATTGTTCCAGTTGTTGGCGGCCAAACGGACAGATATTGTGTTGTATGAAAAATGGTCCGGGTTATATGAAATCAAAAAGCTTGGCCTGAAAAATGTTCGCGCACATCCCTTGGCGACCAGAGCGATGTATATGTATCTTCACAAGAAAAATGAAGCGATGATTCCTGATCTTACGGCGGCCCTGAAAAGCATGAAATCCGATGGCACGATTGAACGGATTTATAACCGAATACTGAAGCCATTGCTGGAAAATTGAGCCACTAGTGCGAAACGTGCACCTACAGGATTTTTTTAATAAGGGTTCCAGGCTATCACGCCGGTTGGCGATGTATATCATCCTGTTCAGTTCGATGATCACTCTGCTGTCCACCGGGTTGCAATTGATCCTTGAATACAGGAATAGCATCGAGCAAATTGAGACTGAACTGGCGACAATTGAAAATTCCAGTCTGAGCAGTTTGAGCCAAAGCGTATGGGTCGCTGATTCGGTGTTTATCGAAACCCAACTCGACGGTATTTCAGCTAATCCGGAATTTGAATATCTGATGATCGAAGTCGATGGTCAGATCAAATGGGCGTCAGGTGAGAGGGTTTCCACGCGGGTCATCGAAAAAACCTTTCCGCTGGTTTTTCAATACAAACAACAACAACAAACAATCGGCACGCTGACAATCATTTCCAGTGTCGATAACATTCTGAACCGGCTGTTGGCCCGCCTGTTGGTCGTTCTTTTAAGCAACGGCGTAAAAACTTTTTTTGTCGCCGGATTCATGCTCATCGTTTTTCAACGGTTTATCGGCCGACACCTGAATGATATTACCCTGTTTATCCATGCCTACGATCCGAAAGACAATAATGAAAAACTGGTACTCTCGCGACGAGCCAATGATAAAAATAGTGAAGTGGATGAACTCGACGAGGTAGTGCTGGCGTTAAATCAGTACATGGCTGAAATCGAGCTGCAAAAGGTTGAACGTGAGGATGCCGAGAAGGCGCGACTGAAAAGCGAAAGTCTTTATCACAATCTTCTGGAACAACAGAGCGACCTTATTTCCTACATCGACAAGTTCGGCGCCCGTACTTTCGTCAATACAGCTTTCTGTCGCTTTACCGGGTTATCGGTCAAGCAACTGCTCAGGCAACCCTCCGGGAATCATCACTCTGGTCAGATTTCGCAAGGTGTTATAGAGGCTTCTGTCAACCTCACTCCGGGACAGCCCATAGCCGAGCACGAATACGAAATGTTGCGCTCGGATGGTGAGCAGCGCTGGATTCTGTGGACCGACACGGGTGTCTTCAACGACCACGGCGAACTGATCGGGATCCAGGCCGTTGGTCGTGATATTTCCGAACGAAAAGCCCTGGAAACGCAACTGCGACACTCCCAGAAAATGGAAGTCATTGGCCAGTTAACCGGCGGTGTGGCACATGATTTCAACAATCTTCTGGGCATCATGATGGGCAATACAGAGTTGTTGGGTGACACTATCGGTGAGGCTGAAAATGCCCATACACATATTATTTCGCTAACTCGTGCAATAGATCGCGCCTCGTCCATGACCAAGCGGCTGCTGGCTTTTTCCCGGCAGCAAACACTTTCACCAAAATCGACGGCGCTTAACGGTTTGGTGCTGGGTCTTGAAGACATGCTGGTGCGCACACTCGGCGAAATGATCGAACTGAAAGTGCATCTTGGACCCGGTAATTGCGATGCCATGATTGACCCAAACGAACTCGATAGCGCCTTGCTCAACCTGGCAATCAATGCCCGAGACGCTATGCCCGAAGGTGGCGTCCTGACCATCGAAACATCCAATGCCACACTGAACGAAAAATATACCAAACGGTATGACGATGTGTCGGCGGGGGATTACATAAAGATTGATGTCCGCGACACCGGCACGGGAATGTCACCTGATATAATGGATAATGTCTTCGAGCCGTTCTTTACAACCAAGGAATTCGGCAAGGGAAGCGGCCTTGGATTAAGCATGGTTTATGGATTTGTCAAACAGTCCAATGGCCATGTTGCTGTTTCCAGTGAACAAGGCGAGGGCACAACCGTCTCGCTCTATCTTCCCGTTTCCACCGAAAAAACCGAAGCGATGGAAAACATAGAGCCGACATACGACAAGGTCACGGGGCGCAAGACAATCCTGCTGGTGGAAGATGACCAGGAAGTTCGAGAGATCGCCGTCAGATTACTGAACGCCAATGGATACAGCGTTATTCAGGCCCAGGACGGGCAGCAGGCGCTCGATATTATTGATCAACAGCTTGGCAAATTTGATCTCATTTTCACCGATGTCGTTATGCCCAACAATATGAGCGGTATAGACCTGGCAGAAAAGGTCATCGCAAAGCACATCAATATGAAAATTCTTCTGACATCCGGTTATCCTGAAACAATAGCCGATCACGATAACCTCAAGGCGCTGGGAATTGAACTGATCGCCAAGCCATACAAAAAAGCACAGTTGATTGCGGCGATCGAAAGAACGTTGGCTTTGGAAGTGGAATCCCTGCGTTGAAGTGTTGCTAGCAATGTTGTCGAAAAGGCGTGTTTATCATGCAGATACTCGATGGCGGCACCGGTCGCCAGTTGAAACGGATCGGTGCCCCCTTCCGGCAGCCTGAATGGTCGGCCCTGGCACTGATGGAAAGCCCCGAACATGTGTTGCAGGTCCACCAGGATTTTATCGATGCAGGGGCCGACATCATCACCACAAATTCCTACGCCGTGGTGCCCTTTCACATCGGTCCGGAACGTTTCCATAACCAGGCCGCCGATCTGTTGCAACGGGCCGGGCGACTGGCCGTGCAAGGCAAACAGTCGGCCGGGCGGCCGGTCACCGTCGCCGCCGGCATCCCGCCCCTGTTCGGGTCCTACGCTCCGAACAGCTTCGACCCGGTCAAGGCGATCCCCATGCTGCATCTGTTTCGCGACAATTTGCTGCCCTACGGCGACCTGGTATTGGCCGAAACCCTGAGCTGCACCGCCGAAATCAGCGCCTTTCAGGAAGTCTTCGCCGACTGCGGCAAAGCGGTTTGGGTGTCCCTCAGCCTGGACGATGACAATCCCGAAAGCGGCGCTCCCAAGCTAAGATCGGGAGAACCCCTTGAACTGGCACTGGAGGTGGCTCAGCGCCACACCCTGGATGCGATCCTGTTTAATTGCAGCCAGCCGGAAGTCATGGCCGATGGCATAGGCGTAGCCCGCACCATCCTTGATCCCGGCATCTCCATTGGTGTGTATGCCAATGCTTTTCCCCTGAAAAGCACCAGGACCGGGCTGGCCAACCGGGTCATCAGCGACATTCGACCCGATTTGACGCCGCAAAAATACCGCGATTTTGCGCTTCACTGGCAGGCCCTGGGAGCAACCATCATCGGCGGCTGCTGCGGCATTGGGCCCGAACACATCAAGGCGATTTCCGCTATATAATTCTTCGTACTGTTACCAAAATGCGCGCCACCTTCTTCAGGCATGGGAATTCTTTTCGATCATGACCGTCATCTACCGACCCGCGAAAGTCTTTAGCCGGGAAAAATCGATCAGTCGTTAACGGCTCTGGATTCCCCGGAAACCTGGCTCACAGTGTCGCGTATATCGCTAACGCGGAAGGGTTTGGCCAGCACCCTGTCGGCCCCTATTTTCCTGGCCGCCCCCAGTGCGTCCGATACCGACATTTCGCTCCAGCCGCCGGAAATGGCAATCACTTTGCACTCGGGATTCTGCTGCTTGATTCTTTTGATCCCTTCGATGCCGCCGATGCCCGGCATGAACAGATCAATAATAGCGACATCAAAATATTCCATAGACTGGCCGGAATCGAGCACGACCTCCATACGGTTCGTGGTAACGATGCGATATTGTTTACTTTTCAGTGCTTTGGCGATGATATCGGTAATATCGGCATCATCATCGACGACCAGTATTTTTGTCATTTTTGCTAGCGGATTTTGGTCCTGCTCCTTTTCCTGATCCGGCATTAATTATTCCCGTGTTCAATCCAGGTCACGAGATCCGTTGTCGGCATCGGTCGGGCCATCAAGAAACCCTGGCCATCGTCACATCCGTGATCGACCAGAAAATTCCAATCTTCCTGCGTTTCGATACCTTCGGCGATAACGCTCAATCCAAGATCGTGCGCCATCTTGATTGAACTGCTGACGATCACCCGATTTTCCTTTTTCTCATGGATATTTTTGACAAACGAGCGATCAATTTTCAGTTCGTTGAAAGGCGCCCGCAGAAGCTGCCCGATGGTTGAATAACCGGTGCCGAAATCGTCAATCGAAAGCCTGAACCCTTTCAGCCGCAATCGGGTTAAAATGTCCAGGTAGCGGACAATATTTTGCGCCAACGCGGTTTCGGTCACTTCGATCACCAGATTTTCCGGATCGACATTGTTGGCGCGCGCCAAATCATCAAGTTTTTCCGGCAATTCAATATCGGTCAATGTCAGCGGCGACATATTGATCGACACGCGCAGATCATGGCCTTCGGCCCGCCAGGCACCGGCATGTCGCAAGGATTCTGATATGACAAAACTGGTTAATTCATCAATCAAACCGGTTTTTTCGGCCATCGGAACGAAACAAGCGGGTGCGATAGCGCCTTGCTCCGGGTGGGTCCAGCGCACCAGCATTTCGACCCCGGTCAGGGTGCCTGATTGCAAGTTGATTTGCGGCTGACAGTCGAGCGACAGGCCGCCGTTTTCGATTGCCAATACCAGGCTTTCCCCTGGCGGACAGTCAAAAGCGGCGTTTTCGAAGCTATTTTTCTGCATGGGGCGGACATATCGGCTGAAAATTTGCTTCAGGTCGGCCAGGCGCACGGGTTTTTGCACGACCCCCAGAACATCCAGGCCATGGGCCATGGCGAGCTCCTTGGCCGAATGTAGAATGGCACGGTCGGTGCCACTGAAAATAACCATCGATATCTGGCTTCTAATTTCGGCCAGATATCGGATCAGCTCGATGCCATCAACTTCAAGAAATATCAGGTTGACATCGGCCAGACTCTCACGGGTAAATTTTTCCGGGTCGTTCAGGGCAACGGCGTCGTAGCCTTGCCGTTCAGCCGCCTCGCATACGAAGCTGGAAATATCGAATTCATCGTCAACGACCAGAACCTTCGGTCTGGGTGGACACGCTTCCAGCATTTAAATTACTTTCCTGAACGGTTTTTGTAGCAGCCGGAGAATAGTCTACCGGTCATGTAGTCCGGCGATGGCGCAGGACAAAATTGTTTGTAAAGTTTTGTAATTGGATGGCCTAAATCAGGATCTGCCGTCGAGCGCGGCGCGGACCCCTAAAGCCAGGTCAGCCCTGGTGTAGGGCTTGGTCAGCATATTTCCGGTAAGATCGCCATAGGTGTCTGCATCGGTGATCTTTTGCATGTAGCCGGTAACCATTAATATCCTGATATTGCGGTCCCGGACCTGGGCCGAACGGGCCAGTTCCAGGCCGTTCATGTCACCGGGCATGACGATGTCGGAAAACAATAAATCAATTTCACCGACTTCGGTCATTTCCAGGATATTCATCGCCTGGGCGGCGTTGCCCGCCGTTAGAATACTGTAGCCGAGCCTGTGCAGTGTGCCTTTTGCCAGATTGACAAGATCGGGCTCGTCATCGACCACAAGAATAGTCTCACGCCCGCCCAGGATAATGCTTTGATCGACCGCAGCAGGGTCTCTGAGCGCTTCGCCGGTCACATCCCGAGGCAAATAAATATGGAAAACTGTGCCCTGACCCGGTTCGGAATTAACGGAAATCGACCCACCGGAACGTTCGACAAAACCATAAACCATGCTCAGACCCAATCCGGTTCCGGCCCCTAGACCATCGGTGGTGAAGAAGGGGTCGAATATATTGTCGATGATATCCTTGGCTATTCCGGTGCCGCTGTCACCGACTGTCAGGTGAACGTATTCACCGGGGCCCGGCGCGGCGCTCGGCTCCGCGCTGGGCGGTCCTATTACCTTGTTCTCCGTCCTGAATGTCAGCCTGCCACCTTCAGGCATCGCCTTGCGGGCATTGATCGACAGATTAAGTATCGTATCTTCAAACTCGCCTTCATTGATTGATGTAATCCAGATGTTTTCAGCCAATTCATTAATGATTTCGATTTCGGGACTCAAGGATCTGGCGATCAATGGCGCCATGCTGACAATCGACGTATTGATGTTCACAAAAATTGTCCGGGGCGCTGTCTTGGTCGAAAAAGACAGCAATCGTTTGGTCATCTCCGAGCCTCGAAGAGCCGCCCGTTGCGCCGTTTCGACCAGGGGCAACAGGTCTGGCCGGGCGATCAAATCTTCTTCCAGCAAATCAAGGTTGCCAAGAATGATGCCCAGAAGATTGTTGAAATCGTGGGCGATGCCCCCGGTCAAATGCCCGATGGCCTCAATTTTCTGGGATCGCCGGGCGCTTTCTTCCGCTATTTTGCGCTCGGTTATATCTTCGACAAAGGCTAAGTAAACAGGGGGGACCTCATCACGCAGATAATTCAGGCGGACGGAGGCATCATAGATTGTCCCGTCCTTTCGTTGGTGCCGGGTTTCGTAGGTGATTTCATCGCGCCAACTGTTATGCAGTTGGTCGATCATTGCACTAAACTTCGCAACTTCATCATCGGGCTTGATGTCGAGGGGTGTCATGTTCATCAATTCAATTGACGAATATCCAAGGTTTTCCCGCGCCCCCTTGTTGACAAGAGAGAACCGCAGGGTTTCGCTTCCGAAGATAAAAATGCCGTTAAGGGACCCTTCGACAACACGGCCAAGCCTTGCTTCCAGGTTTTCCGTTCGTTTGTGCTCGCCGATATCGAGCGAAACCGACATCAGACATTTTTTCCCGGCAAAATCGATCACATCGGCGACGATCAACAAATCGCGCAAAATCCCTTTTTTGGTCCGCACCCTGATTTCAAGATCACGGACAAAACCTTCTTTTTCAAGAATTTCGATAAATTCCAGCCGATCTTCCGGGTAGGCCCAAAATCCAATCTCGGCGATCGTCTTGTCGATAACGTCGGCTCTCTCCATGCCCATAAATTCAAGCCAGGTATCGTTGACATTGATCACCCGGGTCGTCTCCGCATCGTTGATGGCGATCATTGCCGGGCTGGAAGAGAAAGCCCGCTCAAACAACTCATCGCTGGCCCGCAAGGCGTCTTGATTGGCAATTGTCCGACTGACATCGCGGACAAACGACGAAATTCCGAAGACGCCGCCATCTTCGTTGATCAGGGGTGAATTGTGCCATTCGCAGGTAATGCCGGTGCCGTCTTTGCGTATGCTTTCATTGACCGCGTAGTCGCCGCCCCGATTGCCAATCACGTCACGCCAATCCTGATCGACCCGTTCGCGCAATTCCGGTGCTACAATGATGTCACAAGCATGGCACCCAAGGGCTTCCTCGCGGCTGTAGCCGAAGATTTCCTCGGCCGCCGGATTCCATTCCCTGACCTTGAAATCCGTATCCCAATTGATCACACCAAGAGGCGTCCGGTTGATCTGAAGCGCCAGGCGACTTTCCGAAAACTTCAGCTTCTCGGCCACCAACCGGCTTGTGGTTAAATCCTCTATGTGGGCGATTGTATGATTTTCACCGGCCACGTCGCCGCTAAGCAGCGCCACATTGACTCTGGCCCAGGCAATGGATTTGTCTTTCTGAATGAAGCGCAATTCGGCCTGGAAAAAACCTTCCGGATTATCTTCATCGACCAGGCGTAGATGTTGTTTGCTGAAATATTCCAGATCGCCTGGATGAATGAGATCAAAATATGTCTGGGAGTAAAGCTCCGCTTCGCCATAGCCGGAAAAATTGCGCATGGAGCGGTTGGCGCTTTCAAATCTTCCGTTTCGATCGGCCAGAACCATGCCGACGCCGGTATTTTCAAAGGCGCTGCGAAACCGTTTGTCACTCTTCATCAGGCGTCTGGATTGTCTCGCGGCCTGTTCGTCGCGACACCGGACACCCTCATGCAACATCAACAAACCGGTCAGTATTTCCCGAACCGCCGGGTCCTGTTCAGCGGCAATCCCGGCCTCGGTAATCAGGCACCGTCCGTTGCTGATATCCAGTAGATGATCAAGGATGGATTTCTTGCTTTTTTCCATGAATTTTAATGTCTTCGAATTTTCTCTTCGCCTGATTGCGCGTTTTGTCGAACAAACAGGTAATAGTGTTCAAGGTCGTTGGTCAAGGCGGTCGGTTGTCGAACAAAGAGGTCTAATTTTTCGAAGTTCTGCCGCGAAACATCTGCCCAGACAAAAGATTCCAAGGCAATTTGGCTAATCCCGCACTGCCAATCATGTGAGTCACCAGGCAGGATTCCGTGCGTGTCGGTCGAAGATATTTTCTATTCACGGCGTCGCCGTTTTGTAAAGCTATGTAATATTGCTATTCTCAACAGCAACGCCAGAATCAATGACCGGAGTTTCCCTTTATGGCGAAAGGCTTACATATTCTGATTGTCGATGACGATGCCGATCTTCGCTTGACCGTTGGCCGAATTTTACAACGGGATGGCTACCACGTCAGCGAAGCCGAAAATGGCGATCAGATGCGCGAGATCATTGCCGAGCACGATATTGCCCTGGTCATTCTTGATTTGATGCTGCCGGGCGAAGACGGGCTGACACTGGCTCGCGATCTGACCAGTAATACCACTATTCCCTTTATCATGCTGACCGGGCGGGGCGATGTGGTCGACAAAGTGGTCGGCCTGGAAATCGGCGCCGACGACTATATTACCAAGCCGTTTCATGGCCGTGAACTGACCGCCCGCATCGGCACTGTTCTTCGCCGATCTTCTGCCAGGGCAGCGCCATCACACTCACCTGCCGCCGCCAAAACCAAACCCGACATTATTGAATTTGGCGATTGGATATTTAACACAAATAATGGCAACCTGGTTTCCAGGGATGGTCAGGAAGTCATTCTGACCACTTATGAATTCCAGGTTCTCGCCGCCATGGCGACGCGCCCGAACCGGCCCTTAAGCCGGGATCAGATTCTCGACCTGGTCGGTGATCGGGAATGGGCCCCTTATGATCGCAGCATCGATGTTCTGGTCGGAAAAATCCGTAAAAAACTGAACGATAATCCTAAATCACCAAAATACATCAGGACCATGCGCAACCTGGGCTACATGTTCATCAGCCGTCAGAACGGACCGGAATAAACGTCGGTTTGAACAGATAGCGGGCGACAACATCCCCGTACCCCTGAAAGACAAACGCCTTGTTACTTTCTGCGATCTGCTGCCGGTGTTGTCTATAGTAGGCGGGAATATCGTACCATTTCAGTGCCGGATAGCGATGATGGACGACGTGCAGGTTATTGTTCAAAAACAACAGAGAGAAAAACCAGCCGGTTTCGACAATCGCCGTACATTGTTCCGGCGTATCGCCCGAACGATGTTCGATGAACGAACGGATCAGGCTCAACACCAGGCCCGGATAGGCAAAGAACAGAACATACTGCCACCAGGGCATACCCGCCCCGGCCGAAACCAGGGCGAACAACAAGGCAATCCCGGCCACATGCAGAGCCCAGGTACGGCGAACACCTTTGGCATTGATCAGCAAACATCCCAGTTCATACTTAATCAGCCAACTGAGGACAATAAACGGTCCCAGGATCATGCGTCCGGCAAAGGTCTGGTTGGCGATCATGATCATTTTCACGACCCGGTTGAGCCCGTGCCAGTCTTGTTGACGCCAGTAAAAGGATTCAGGGTCCTGATCCGGGTCGGTCAACCAGGCGTCCCGGTGATGGGCCGTATGGCTGCGCACGTACGTGAAATAGGGAAACCACAGTCCGACGGGAAGAAAGAACAGGGCCGAGCGCAGCCAGTCGGGCACCCGTTTTATGCCCGGAGCCGTGCGCAGGCAATGGACGCTTTCGTGGACCAGAGAGGCATGCAGGGCCGCGACCACGCCACCGCCGATCATTAACAAATACCAGGGTATAATTTGATGGAAAATAATCAGTCCGGCCCAACATAAAAACGTCGCAATCAGGACCAGCCAGGTCGGTCCTTCACCGCGCCAGAAAACGCCAACTGATTTTTCCATACAGGTTGTCCACCGTTCTTATTTCGTAAAAATTCGTATTGTCTGGAAATAAACTCGATGTTATTTCCCGGCGATCTTCCCCCCCAGGCAGATCGTCCGTCATATTATATAAAAAATGCCAAAGATACAATCATCACCGATCACCCATGCACCGATGATAATCCGCCAGTGGCACATTGGCGAAGCCGACCAGCCGCAAGGACTGGCGCACCTGGGCCAGGGTCGGATCGGCAAAGGCGGCCTCGATGGCGGCGATCATGGGCCGAACCCGATCTTCGCCCACATCGGCCCGAGTGACATAGGGCAAGCCCGGTGCCTCGACACTTTGGTCGACAACGGACAATCCTGCCAGTTGTTCCGGTTCCACATCGCCTATCAGGGCAAAAGTAACGCCGTCGATGGCGGCCAGGTCCGCCGCCCCATCGCGCACCATTTGAATACTGGCGGCGTGGCCCCCACTGATGACGATATCGCAGATCGAACGAATATCCGGCGCCATGGCCACCAGCGCCCGCCAGCCCGAATAGGAATCCAGCCCGTTGACGGCGATCCTTCCGGGCAGGGCACCGGCCAGATTTTCCGCCGCCTCGCCTGTCCGCATGATGATCAGGCTGCGATAGTCCGCCCCGTCACAGCCGGGTGCGTGATAGCACGGAGTGCCGAGCAATTGCACTTTGGCGGCCAGCCGGTGGGTCAGCGGATAACCGCAGGTCTGGGCCATGAACAGGCCCGGCGATTGCCAGATATCGTAAGGATCAATGCCGGAATGATCCAGGTGGTCGGGTACACCGGACACCCCGTGGGCGGCGAAGTGCCGGGCCAGCCCGGCCCACCAGGCCTCATTGGCCGGGCGCAGGGCGGGCCGGTCATACATGCCCAGAAAGGCATAAACGTCTTGCGATGTCATGGCCGAGTATTGCACATTATTGACCGGATCAGGAGATCAGAAAATGCTTGAATATGTAAGCTGCTCACGCATGGAAGACGGCACCCGGGAAGACTGGGATTTGCTGTTCAGGCTTGAACAGAAAGTCACTTCAGATGTGGTTGACCGAATCCCCGGTCATTTAAAATTGCTCGACGTGGACTGGGGCGGATATGTCATCGTTCCGACCGCGCCGGGGCCGGGAGTGGAACTGGATGAAGACGTGGCCGCCGCCCATCCATACAAGGGCGATGAGCGACACCTGGAAATGGCCGATCACCCCATTATATGATAGTCCTGTTTGCGACACATTTGAGCCCGCAACTGCCGCTTTTTGGTTATCCGCAAATTCATCCGTGCTTATAATTCTTGTCCAAAATGGAGGATAAATCGTGGCGAGACGGGCCAGACGTAAAAGAGAAACCGCCGACTTCAAGCAGTTGCCCTACAAGCAGCCGCGCAATCCCTATCAGCCGTTCAATATTCTATCCGATGACCAGATTGAAGACATTCACCAGACTTCCCTGAAAGTGCTGAGCGAGATCGGCATCAATTTCCTGTGCCCGGAAGCGCGCGACATTTTGCAATCCGCCGGGGCCGAGGTAAAACCCGACGACACCCGCGTGCGCTTCGATCCCGCCCTGATTGAAAGCACCATCAAGACCGTGCCCGCCCGCTTCACCGGACATTCCCGCAACGCCGCCCATAACCTGGAATACGGCGACAATTACACGGCCTATTGCATGGTCGCCAGCCCGCCCAATGCGACCGATCTGGACAACGGCCGACGCCAGGGCAATTTCGAGGATTACTGCAATTTCATCCGCCTCGGCCAGAGCCTGAATATTGTTCACCAGATCGCCGGGTACCCGGTCGAACCGACCGATATAGACCCGCCCATCCGCCATCTGGTGGCCGAACAGGCGAGCCTGAAACTGTCCGATAAAATGGGTTTCGGCTATTCCCTGAACCGGCAGCGGATCAGGGATTCCATTGAAATGGTGCGCATCGCACGCGGCGTTTCGGTTGACCAGATGAAGTCGGAGCCTTCCATGTTCACCGTGGTCAACGCCAATTCCCCCTTGCAATATGATGTCGCCATGCTGGGCGGCATCATGGAAATGGCGCGCATGAACCAGCCGGTGATTGTCACCCCGTTCACCCTGGCCGGGGCCATGGCCCCGGTCACCGTGGCCGGGGCGGTGGTGCAGCAAAACGCCGAGGCCCTGGCCGGTATTGCTTTCCTGCAAATGGTCAATCCCGGAGCGCCCGCCATGTATGGCGGCTTTACCTCCAACGTCGATATGCGCACCGGATCACCGGCCTTCGGCACCCCGGAATATGCCAAGGCGGTGCTGATTGG
>CBFDVE010000002.1:0-22136 GCA_965613205.1 uncultured Rhodospirillaceae bacterium | reverse complement strand
TTCAGGGCCTTGTCAACTTAAAAGAAAGCAACGATGTTACAAGTGTTTTCAGGTCCCGCCACCATCGTCCGAGATGCTTGCTGACAGGGGCTTGGCGCGAGTGTTACACAGGCCCATGGCAAAGCATGGAAAGAGCCGGCAATCAGGCCCCAAAAAGGGCTCCGCGCGCGCCCTGGCAGGGCATCAGGGTGCCCCCTGGCTTTACGGAATCCACGCGGTTCTGGCCGCCCTGGCCAATCCCCAGCGCCGCCATCAGCGCCTGGTGGTCAGCCGCGACAGTGCCACCGCCCTGCAATCGCGCCTGATAGACGCCGCCGAAGCCGGTGGCAACCGGGCCATGAACGCCGAAGTGGTGGACAAGGCAGAGCTTGAAAACCTGCTGCCGGCCCAGGCCGTGCATCAGGGTCTGGCCTTGCTCAGTTCGTTGCCCCCTCCGCCCGACCTGGAAGACCTGATCGAGCGCGCGAAAACCGAGGATAATGCGCTGTTGATCATCCTCGATCAGGCCAGCGACCCGCACAATATCGGGGCCGTGCTGCGCTCCGCCGCCGCCTTCGGGGCGATGGCGCTTATTGTGCCCGACCGCCACAGCCCGGACGTGACCGGCGTATTGGCCAAGGCCGCATCGGGTGCCCTGGAACGAGTGCCGATGATCAGAGTGACCAATCTGGCCCGCACCCTGGAGCGCCTGAAAGAAAGCGAATTCTGGTGTATCGGCCTGGACGGCAGCGCCCGCACCGCCCTGCCCCAGGCCGACCTGCCGCCCCGCACGGCCCTGGTTCTGGGTGCCGAAGGAGCCGGTTTGCGGCGATTGACGGGCGAGCATTGCGACCTGCTGGTTAACATTCCGATGATTGAACACAAGGGCGAGCGCATGGAAAGCCTCAATCTGTCCAACGCCGCCGCCGTCGCCCTGTACGAATACGCCCGCAAATACGGCTAGAAACGCCCCCTTCAAACGCCCCTTGCCGGACACCCCCAACCGCGCTATATGACCCCTGCGCCGCCTTAGCTCAGTTGGTAGAGCACCTGATTTGTAATCAGGGGGTCGCGGGTTCGACTCCTGCAGGCGGCACCATTGTTTTCAATGGCTTATAGGGAAACTACCAAAGTGATAATTTGTTCAAGTGATCAATAAGTGACCACTTGGAGCGGTTTCAGGGGCTATTTCTTACCAATTGCCCCGGCCCAACGGTGCCAAAAGGCGCCTGGCGGGGAATCGATCTGCCAATTCCGCTATTTCGCTAATGTTTTGGCCCTGATCATGCCGATATTCGTGTTTAGCAGCGGAGCAGACCTTTTTTAAGGGTGTCAAAAGGGCTGATTGTGACAAAAGCGGAAGTTTCAGAGACCAATGTCCGGGTCTGTCAGGAAGTTGTCATGTTCGGCTGATAGGGTGCAGACAGTTGGATTCTTGTTCGATTTGCCTTTTCGGCCCAGGGAGAGATAGACCAATGAGTTTTTTGATCGGAAACATGAGATGAAAATTTTCGGGATTTTTGCGGCCTTATTGCTGATTGGACTGATCGCGCCAGGACGGTCGGCGCATGCCGTTTATGTTGGCATTGCGGTTGAAGGCATTGGATCAACAAATTCAGTTAGCGTGGGCACGCCATCGCCTACGAGTACCCAATTCAGCGGTCAACCATTTGCGTTCACGTATTACATCCCTTTGGCGGATGCAGCCTCTGGTGATTTTGGAGTAAAAGGCATCGGCGTCGATTATTGCTCCGCTTCTTCGACAAACCATTGTGGTGGTTATCTTGATATGTATCTTCTTTATCAAACAGAAGAAACATCGCCCTCAATCGCCACATTCCCTGCGGGGCTCAATTCCTTCACTTTCGATTTTGTAGATCTTGATCTTCCAGGAGATGGAATAAATTCAGCTACCCGGGCAGCAGACAATTCATATTTTTCAGAAACCGTTGAAATCAGTATTTTTGAAGAGAGCGGCAGTGGATACAATAATATTTTGGGTTCAGCCGTTAGCTTTAGTATGCTGGGGGGTGATGCCACGGGCAATCAGGAAGAGCAGCATCTGACAGTATCGGGAAACATTACAAATAGCGGCAATATCTGGGCCCACCTTCGATTCACGTCAGATTTGGACAAGCAATTCGGGAATTGGCGTAACACACCGGAAGAAATGTTCGCATGGGGTGGTCCTGTTTCAGTCGTTCCCCTGCCTGCCGCTCTGCCACTATATGGCACCGGCCTGGCGGTCATGGGTCTGATCGGCTGGCGGCGTAAGAAAAAGCTGGCGAGTTGACTGATAATTTCAGTTCGGCATCACTTTATCCCGTCCACCAACAATTTTTCCGGCTGACTGCTCGGCAATTATTGTGACCGCTTTCTCCCATTTCGCTATTTGAGGTAGTTACCCGGGTCAGCCCCTTATATATTGGTTGAAACTGGCAGGTCCATTCGTTTGCCGACCAAATTGGTTCGCAGCTTATTCAATGCCTTAAGGCTGGCCATCGCCTTTTCCGGCTGTGATTTCGCGACCCCCACTAACAAGGCTTCGATGAGGCCAAGGGTCGTGGTGTGCATGCTCAGCATATCTGTGCGTCCGCGCTGCACCGAAAGAGTCAAATCGACCTGATCGCGCAGTTTTGTGCCTAACGTGTCGGAAAACAGGAGCGATATAACACCACGCTTGGCAGATTGATCCAGTATGGTCGCCAGTTCAGGATATATTCTGCCATAGGCGAAGATCATCATGAGGTCACCCTGCCTTAGATGCAGTAATTGATCAGCAAGAAGTATTCCAGTTTGAGTTACGCTTGTCGCCTCAATGCCAAACCGCTTGAGCTGAATTGAAAAATAGTTTGCCATCGCACTTGATGGCCCAATACCGAAAATATAGACCCGTTTAGCGGCAATAATATATTGAACCGCATCTTCAAAATTTTCCGGTGTGATGTCACGGCGCAGGCGTTCGAGCGCTTTCTGATGAATATCAATAGTCGTGTCGAGTGCCGAAATCAAATCATCGCCAACATCGTCCAACGTCCGTTCCAATCTATTGAAAGGAGACGGATTGCTCCGCATTTCATCAGCCAGGGAGCGGCGCATTTCTTCCATACCGGAAAACCCGAGTGATTTCACAGCACGGATCACAGTAGCATCACTGGTGCCAACTTTCTCGGCTAGAGACAATGCCGATTCAATCAGCGTCTGTTCGCGGTTCCCTTGAAAAAAACGAACAACCCGCTGCTCTGCAGGGCTCATTCGTTCAATTGAGGCCGTCACTCTGTCGTCAAATGTCTGTTGGCTCATGACCAAATATCCTTATTGACTCGAACTGTTGTATATACTACATAATAGTTCAATAATGTTGCAAACACTACTTTTTGCTAATAACGTTATACCAGGGAAAATGAGGGAATGTGATGGATATGATCTCTTTGGGTATCACAACCTCGTCCGCCACAGTCGCCATAGCTGCCTTTCTCGCCTCGGTCGTAGAATTTGTCGAAGCGTTAACGATTGTCCTGGCTGTGGGTACGGTACGCGGTTGGCGACCGGCCTTGATTGGCGCTGGTGCAGGGGCCGCTCTTCTGGTCGTGCTTGTCGCCATATTCGGACCGCTTCTATCCGCTGTGCCAATCACATGGCTGCAACTGATTGTCGGAATATTGCTGTTGTTGTTTGGCATGCGATGGTTACGCAAGGCCGTGCTCCGCTCGGCAGGTATTATTGCTTTGCATGATGAGGTAGCGATATACGCCAAGGAAACAAAATCCCTGCAGATTGACGGTCCACCAACTGGAAGATGGGATCCGATCGCGTTGATCACCAGCTTTAAGGCCGTCGTCCTTGAGGGCCTGGAGGTGATTTTTATTGTCATCGCCGTCGGATCGACAGGCGATGCCCTTGTTCCTGCGGCGATCGGCGCAAGCGCGGCCCTGCTTCTCGTTATCGTTGTCGGAATTGCGGTTCACCGGCCACTCGCACGGGTGCCGGAAAATACCTTGAAACTCACTGTCGGAGTTCTGTTGTCCGCCTTCGGCGTTTTTTGGATTGGCGAAGGTGCCGGGCTGCCGTGGCCCGGAGAGGACCTGGCGATAATCGGTCTAATTGGCGGATTTTTAATCACGGCACTATTGGCAATTCAGATCGCCCGTCGTTCTACAGTTTTGGAGGAAGTGTAATGGGTTGGATAAATGCTGCGATAGGTCAGTTGTTTTCGCTGTTCGTTGATGATGTCTGGTTTTCGCTCGGCATCATTGCGTGGATTGCTTTTGGCACACTTCAATTGCCAAAATTGCCTGTCGGTCCTGGCTGGGATGCGCCGCTGATATTCCTTGGTTGCGCAGTAATTCTTGTTTTCAGCACCTGGCGAACGGCAAGAGCATCATAGCTAAATACCGATAGAAGCTGGTCAATGAGCCGCGTTGCGCCGGCTCGCCGAGGCCCTGATCATCGACTGTGCGGAACAGCCGATGGAAAGGCCAGTTCGAAAGCAGAGATGCTGGGCGCAACTTTTGCAACAGGTCTAATCGTTTCTTCCCTATTTTGGCTTTATTCTGATCAGTTGAAACCGACCGCGAACAGTATTAAGTTCCTGGTGTCGATGGTTCGCCTGCATCTCCCGATCTTTTCCTGTTTGAACGCTCCATTCTCACGATCCGGTCGCTTGTCTGTTGCCACCGCTGGCAAGGGCAAGGCGGCGCGAACCACAACATCAAACCAAATTCGGGCACTCGAAAAATGTTACTAACAGCGAACACCGAAGGCGCTACGGGTTTCTTCCAGCCCGTTCTTTTTGTCATCGGCATCTTGCTTGTGGCATTGGCCGCAAGCATGTCTGCCCCAGCCATTGTAGACGTTGCCTCCGGCACTGCGAACGTCTGGGTGTTCCCGGCGTCTGCCGGCATCACCCTGTTCGCCGGAGGCGGCATGGTTCTGACCAATATGTCTCCGCACTTCAATTTGTCGATACGCCAGACTTTTGCCATGACAACTTTGATTTGGCTTGTTCTTACTATGTTTGGTTCCCTTCCTTTTGTCCTTGGCGAATTACGTATGAGCTTCACGGATGCTTTTTTCGAGTCCATGTCGGGGATTACAACAACAGGATCGACAGTGATCACCGGCCTCGATCAGGTATCGCCCGGACTCCTGCTCTGGAGGGCCATCCTGCAGTGGCTGGGAGGCCTTGGCATCATCGTGATGTCAATCAGCGTCCTGCCGATGCTTAGAGTCGGGGGGATGCAAATGTTCAAGGTCGAAGCCTTTGAGACAGGCGAGAAGGCTTTGCCCCGGGCAGCCCAGATATCAGCAGGAATAACCTCGATCTTTATTGTCCTTACCGTCGTATGGGCCATCGCCCTCTGGCTGGCGGGCATGACTGGACTGGAAGCCGTTACCCATGCCATGACCACGATCGCCACCGGGGGTTATTCAACATCCGATGAGTCCATCGGTCATTTTAACAGTGCGACCATCGAGGCCATAATAACCGTAGGCATGATTATTGGCGGAATACCCTTCATGCTCATTTTGGTGTCCGTTCGAGGACAGATTTCCAGATTGCTCAGGGACTCCCAGGTGCACTGGTATCTGAGCATCATGCTTTTCGCAATGGTCGCTGTTGGTGTATGGCTCATTATTACGCAGGGGTTGGGGCCACTGAGAGCAATACGGTATTCGACATTTGCCGTGGCCTCCATCATGACCGGAACCGGTTACGCATCGGCCGATTACACACTGTGGGGCATGTTCCCAATCATCTTGCTGTTTTTCCTGACATTTGTAGGTGGCTGCGCCGGTTCGACGGCCTGTGGGATCAAGGTGTTCCGGTTTCAGGTTCTTTTTTCCACCACTTTTGTCGAACTCAAGAAAATTATCTACCCGCACGGGATATTTATCCCTCACTTTAACAATCGGCCAATTGCTGATGAAGTGGTCTCGTCTGTCTTGAGTTATTTCTTCATCTTCAGTATCTGTTTTATCACGCTCACCCTTGCGCTGGATTGGGTCGGCCTGGATTTTATCACTGCCATCTCAAGTGCCGCCACGGCGATGTCAAATGTCGGACCAGGTGTTGGTCCCATCGTTGGACCGTCGGGAACTTTTCAGAGTCTGCCTGACGCTGCTAAATGGATGTTGGCGTTCGGAATGCTGGTCGGTCGCCTGGAGGTGTTCACGGTCATGGTTCTCTTTTCCCGTTTCTTTTGGTCGGATTGAGGCTCGGCCAAATGGGCTTAAACATAGGAGAATTGAAATGACCGATTCAGCCTACTCGATTACAAAAATCATCGGGTTGCGGGAAAATCACGACCGATGAGTCAGCCAGGCACGGCATAACTTTCGATAACCCATATATGCTCTGGAAATAGTACTGAAAAGATGTCCAAACACGGCTGACATTTGGAGTATTAACTTGAAGGAGATGGCGGGGGAGACGTATACTCAGGCGCATTGCCGTGATCTCAAGAAAAAGCCCTTCTCCCCTGATGAAACACAATCTACTCTTAGACACTCTAACCGTTCTTTTGGCTGTTGTTTTCGGCGGTCAATTATTGCTCGATACGGTGCTGGTGACAGGGCAGCAACAGCTTGAATCAAAATTTGGATACGCGGACCGACTCGACGACCTGGATGGCCGTTCTGTCCCTGCAATTTTTGTAAAGACATCGTTCTCGATCAACCCATACAGCTTTACAATGCAGACAGTCCCGCACACGGGATCTCTCTCTGTATATGACTTTAATGCCACTGGGCCGCCAAGCCGACACTCTTGATCAACGCTCGAAAAGCGATAGAAACCTGAACTGAATTCTACCTGTAAATCGCACGGGAATTAGCAGGGTTTCCCGTTTTCTCTGCGCTACTTTTTCCAGGCCATCTGAATGATGCGGTATTGTCCGGGCCTATGTCGCCCGTACCGTGCTTCTTCCGTCAATACTGAACGGCTACTGCAGGGTTCTTCTTTTAACCAAGACTTACAAATAGCATCAAGAATGTACCGTCAAAAAACTATAAGATCGTTTTTCTCGCTACCTGCCATCAGCTCCTTCCTGCCGTTCGCCCAGTGGACAGGAATGATAACGCGCAATTCCCTGAAAGCGGATGCGATAGCGGGACTTACCGGTGCCGTGATTGTTCTGCCCCAAGGCGTCGCATTCGCGATGATTGCCGGATTGCCGCCTCAGTATGGCCTCTATACCGCGATTGTGACACCGATTGTCGCGGCGCTTTTTGGATCTTCACGTCATTTGATCTCGGGCCCAACGACGGCAATATCAATTGTCGTGTTCAGCGCCATCAGCGGGCAGGCGCAACCGGGCTCGCCACAGTTTCTGAGCATGGCATTGACGCTGACCTTTCTCGCCGGGTTGTTTCAGTTCTCCTTCGGCGTGGCGCGGCTGGGCCGTCTCGTTGATTTCGTTTCACATTCGGTTATCGTGGGATTTACGGCGGGTGCCGCCATTCTGATTGCCACGAGCCAGATATCGCATGTAACCGGAATTACCCTTCCGCGCGGTGAAGCCTTTCTACAGACCTGGCAAACAATCTTCCTGTCGACGAACGATATCAGCGTATATGTCCTCATCATTTCGGTCGCAACACTGATCATTGCCCTGGTGATAAAGAAATTTCTGCCTCGATGGCCCCACCTGCTTCTTGCCATGATCGCCGGAAGTTTCCTGAGCCTGGCGATAGATGGACCCGATCACGGTGTCCTGCTTGTCGGAGAACTGCCGGCACAATTGCCGCCCATTTCATTGCCAGATTTCACCTATTCGACGCTCAGGAATCTCACACCGGATGCCTTCGCAATCGCAATGTTGGGATTGATCGAGGCTGTTTCAATCAGTCGATCAATCGCCACCAAATCGCGCCAACGAATCAATGGTAATCAGGAATTCATAGGCCAGGGACTTTCCAATATGGTGGGAAGCTTCTTTTCAAGCTATGCCGGATCGGGATCATTTACGCGCTCCGGGATCAACTATGCGGCGGGGGCGAAGACACCCATGGCGGCAATTTTCGCCGCCGTTTTCTTGGCGTTCATCATTCTTCTGATCGCTCCCTTAACCAAGTTTCTCCCCATTCCGGCGATGGGCGGCGTGATCCTTTTGGTCGCATATAATCTTATCGATTTTCATCATATCCGAACCATTCTTCGTGTAAGCCGGTCGGAAAGTATGGTTCTGGTTCTGACCTTTTTCGCAACCCTGTTTCTGGAACTCGAATTCGCGATCTATGCCGGCGTGCTTTTTTCCCTGGTCCTTTATCTAAACCGGACTGCACACCCCCGGATTATCAGTATCGTGCCCAATCTGGAATCATCTCCCAGGCGCTTCGTGCCTGTCGCGCCGTGGTCGGATCGACGGTGTCCCCAACTGGATATCCTGGAGATCAACGGCGCGGTATTTTTTGGTTCAGTCGAAACAATCGTCCAGCGCCTGGCAATGCTGGTCGGACCATTGTCCCATCACCGGCATGTCCTGCTGGAAGCCGACAGCATCAATCTTATTGATATATCGGGAGCCGAGATGCTGGCACAGCAAGCTGTTAAATGGCGCGAGCGCGGTGGTGGGCTTTATATTTGCGGACTCAAACTCGAGGATAAAATATTCCTGAAACGAGGCGGTTATCTGGACATCATTGGCCGCGAAAACATCTTCCACTCCAAAAAGACCGCCCTGCCCATCATTCTTAACCAGATTAATGCGGATCTGTGCAGGGAATGTCCACACGAAGTATTCTCTGAATGCTCATCGATCAAGAAAAAACCTCCGCCGGACCCGGACACGGCCCCATAACAATAACAAGGATTCCAGACTATGAGCACGTTATTGCTAACCGTGTTGGCCGTTGCGGGAAATACTTCGCTGTTCTTTTTTGACAAAAGCCTTGCCGTATACGGTTTCGCCACCACGATCATCATCGTCGTGTTGATCATCGTGATCGATTTTGCAAGGTAAGAAATAGAGGAAACACGAAAATGGGTGAAATTCTGAATACGGCCTTCCAATCCACTAAAAAGTTACCCCTGGAAGATCAGGAACGCATCGCCTGGGAAATTATAGAGCGTGTGGAAAACAACGCCGAATGGGACAGGATCGTCGCCACTGCCGGCTCGCAACATTGGCTTGAAACGCAGGCAAAGAAGGCGCTCAAGGAATATGAAAATATTTCAAAAAAAATTACCGGCTGTGGCAGAAAAATCCGCAGCAGCCTGGCCTGCGATTCAAGAGAATTCATACCGAATTGCCAATTTTCTCCTTCCCGGTTGGTATGCAATACAGAACAATCGGCGTGGCGACGGATGACGGTAAAATTGTTTGGTTCTGGATTGGCTCGTTTGAGCATTTTGAGAGGCCGATGATTCAATAGGTCATGCTCACCTGTGTCCAAATAAGCTCAACAAAATCGCAATTGTTCCATCCCGGTGATCACAAGGCCATATCCGTTTTGGGGCGATTCCCGATTTTCCCATTGCCAATATTCAAAATTAATATGAGGCGTAAATGACACGAGGCACGAGGCGATTAATCTGGATTGCTACAGGATTTATTCTGCTGTCCATAGCGACACGGATCGGTCTCGCAATCTTCAGCGCCGATAGCTACAGCTTTCTCGAGTGGGCCCGGTTTATGGGCATCGGACTAATCTTCGATATTGCAGTTTTACCCTATTTTTTGCTGCCTTGGGCATTGTATGACGCGGTTATGCCTATGTTCGCCAAACGACCCTTGCTGCACAAATTTGAGTCCCATTGGGCGGCATTGTGGGGCGGGCTGTATTTGTCCTTTTTTGTCGTCATTGCCGTTGCCGAATTTACGTTCTGGGCAGAGTTCGGCAGCCGCTTCGACTTCATCGCGGTGGATTATCTGGTTTATACCCATGAAGTTATTGGAAACATCCGCGAAAGTTATCCCGTCACTTTATGGATGCTGGCGATCCTTGCCATTTGTCTGGCGATTTCCTGGATCAGTTGGCCGCAAGGAGAAACCGGCGCTCGATCAACCTGGGGCTTGCGTTGGGGGCGCATTGCCGGGCTCGCTATTGCCATAGCTCTGGGCCTTGTCGTGGTCGATCAGCGACTTGCCGAAACAAAATCGAATGCCTTCGTCGAGCAACTGTCGACCAATGGCATCTACGCCCTCTTATATGCTTATCGTCACAATCAATTGGACTATGACAAATATTATCCGACCCTGAAGACCGCCGATCTTAACTCACAGATACGAAAGCTTGTCCGTCAGTCGAATTCCACGTTCATAAATGCCGAAGGGATTGAACGCAAAATCACGGCTCATAGCGCTAGAAAGAACGTCAATATCATCCTCATTTCGGTCGAGAGTCTTTCAGCAGAATTTCTTGGCCAATTTGGCAACACACTCGGGATCACTCCAGAACTCGACAAATTGGCAGACAGGGGACTTTTGTTCAGCAATTTGTACGCGACGGGGACTCGAACGGTGCGGGGACTGGAGGCCTTGTCTATTGGCACACCACCGACCCCCGGTCAAAGCATTGTCCGGCGTCCCAATAACGAGGGGCTGGAAAACCTGGGAGAGGAACTAAAAGAGAACGGTTGGAAGCCCTACTGGATTTATGGAGGGTACGGCTTCTTTGACAACATGAATGCCTTCTTCGCAGCCAATGAATACACTGTTGTTGATCGTACCGATGCCGAGGAAGAGGGCATCCCCATTCATTCGGAAAACATCTGGGGTATTGCCGACGAGGATATTTTCTCTTTGGCGCTTGTCAGGCTGGATCGAGAGTATCAGGCCGGAAACCGCTTCTTCGCGCAAATTATGACAACCTCTAACCACCGTCCTTATACGTTTCCCGAAGATCGAATAGACCTGCCGCAAAAGCACCGGGAAGGAGCCGTCAAATACACCGATTGGGCGATTGGCGATTTCATCCGGCGCAGCGCCGCCAAACCGTGGTTTGACAATACCCTGTTCATTATCACTTCGGATCATACGGCGAAAGCGGCCGGCAAAACCGACCTGCCGCCATCGCGTTATCGCATTCCCATGATCTGGTACGCCCCGCGGTTGATCGAGGCCGGCGTTATGGACCGGCTGATGAGCCAGATCGATGTGGCTCCGACGCTATTGGGTTGGCTGGGTCTGAGTTATTCAAGCCGGTTTTTTGGATATGACATGGCGACTCTGGAGGCTGGGCGCGAACGGGCCTTTATCAGTACCTATCAAAAATTGGGCTATCTGAAAGGTGATCGTCTTGTCGTTCTGGATGTCAACAAGAAACCTTCCGTCCTCGAAGGCTTGCCCGCAACCTCGGGCGCGCGTCCAGCACCTGACGACCAACAATTGGTCGATGAGGCTATTTCCTGGTATCAGGCAGCAAGCCTCTATTTTAGCTCGGGCCTATTGAAGGATGTTACTGACGATGATGACCAATAATGGTTGTCGCCGATTCGACCCCTGGTGAATACACAATTGGCAAGGGTTGGGAGCGGGAATCATAAACGTGCCGCAGGGTTTTGTGCACGGCCCGTCAAACGATGTTGTGCTTCAAGCCGCTGGGCGCAACTTTTGCAACAAGTCTAATACTTTTGCAACAAGTCTAATACTTTTGCAACAAGTCTAATACTTCGAATTTTTCTCGTATTTCGGGCTGCCTGCTAGTGCTGGCGCGCCGCAACCACGAAGGCCTGAATGGTTAAATCACCCAGCGCCTTGCCCGCCTCCAGCCGGTGGATGCCTTTGACCAGGACGTAGCGGTCCTTGCCCTGACGGACCTGGATCGGCGGTACTTCTACCCCTTCCATGATTTGTTCGGCAAGCAGGTCGGCTTTTTCCCGATCAAGTTCTTTGCGCCGGTCGGCGGGCACATAAATATCGTCGATTTTAACGTCCATGGCTTTCAGCACTTAGTGGATCCTTTATCCCGGCAATTGTTCGCCAGATACTATACCGGGTTGCTGGCAGCCCTAAATGAAATCACGCCTTGCCAGAATTGGTCGCGTGTTGATAATAACGATCAACCGAATAGACAGGGTTTCAGGGGAGGCGATCAGTCATGAAGGCATCGGATCTGTTCATCAAGTGTCTCGAAGAGGAAGGCGTTGAGCGCATCTTCGGTGTGCCCGGCGAGGAAAATGCCGACACCATGATATCGTTGATGGACAGCAAGATCGACTTCGTGCTGTGCCGTCATGAACAGGGTGCCGCGTTTATGGCCGATGCCTATGGCCGCCTGACCGGCAAGGCTGGCGTTTGCCTGGCCACACTGGGTCCCGGTGTGACCAACCTGGTCACCGGCCTGGCCGATGCCAATATGGACCGGGCCCCGGTTGTCGCCATTATCGGCCAGGGCTCGACCAAGCGCCTGCACAAGGAAAGCCACCAGGTGATGGATGCCATCGCCATGGTCAAGCCGATCAGCAAATGGGCTCATTCGATTTATTCCGCCGACAATATTTCCGAAGTGGTGCGCAAGGCTTTCAAAATTGCCGAGACCGAGAAACCCGGCGTCTGCGTGATCGAACTGCCCGAAGACATCGCCAAGCAGGAAATTGACGACACCCCCTTGATTCCCCGTGTCGTCCGTCGTCCGGCCGCCGACCACAAGGCCATCGCGGCTGCCGTCGCCGCCATCGGCAAGGCCAGGAACCCCATTATCCTGGCCGGCAATGGCTCAATCCGCAAACGCGCGGCCCAGCAATTGCGCCGTCTGGCCCAAAAAACCGGCATCGGCGTGATCAATACGTTCATGGGCAAGGGGGCCATGGCCATGGATGACCCGCATTGCCTGTTCACCATGGGACTGGGCAGCGGCGATTACAATAATCTGGCGATTGATGATTCGGATCTGGTGATATCCGTCGGCTATGACCTGGTGGAATACGCCCCGGCGGCCTGGAACCGGGTGCGCAAAGACGAACGAACCATTATTCATCTGGATTTTTGGCCGGCCGAGGTCGACCGGGACTATCTGGTCGATGTCGAAATCGTCGCCGATCTGGCCGATGCCCTGTGGCAAATCAACGAAGGATTAAACAATGCCTACGGTGACAAACTGCCCTTGTTCGATATCGCCAGCCGTCAGGAATTGCGGACCACCATGAGCGACGACTTCGCGGCGGAAAAAGACGACCAATCGTTTCCCATGAAACCGCAGAAGATTCTCTGGGATGTACGGGAATTTCTCGGCGACGACGATATTCTGCTCTCCGACGTGGGCGCCCACAAGATGTGGATTTCCCGCTATTATCAGAGCGTTTCTCCCAATACCTGTTTGATTTCAAACGGTTTTTGTACCATGGGATTCGCCATGCCCGGCTCCATCGGGGCCAAACTGGCATTACCGGACCGTCAGGTGCTGTCAATCAGCGGCGATGCCGGCTTCATGATGAACGTGCAGGAACTGGAAACCGCCATTCGCTTAGGCATCAACATCGTCGCCATGGTCTGGCTCGATGGCGAATACGGGCTGATCAAATGGAAACAGCAGAACGGCTTTGATGGCAGGCATTCCGACCTAGCCTTCAACAACCCGGATTTCCAGGCCCTGGCCGAATCCTTCGGCATGTGGGGCCGGGAAATCACCGCCGCCGATCAACTGGTTCCGGCCCTGGAAGAAGCCTTCAGGCAGTCCGGCCCGGCCTTGATCGCCGTGCCCGTGGACTACGCCGAAAACATGAAGCTGACCGACCGTCTGGGCAACATCTCGATCCCGATCTAATCCTATCTGAAGTTGTGATTTTTTTTCGGACTGTCAGGTACCGGTCAGGTTGCACTGCTAGTATGCGTCTATGGAATCGCCCAATTGGGATTGGATTTCAACAGTATTTATTAGGTTGTGGTGGGATTTTATTCAACCAAACCAATTGTTTGGGCGCATGTGACAGCGAAATAGTCTGGCCGTTGTTTGGCGTCGCAAGATCAGGGTAGGGACGGCATGGATGTCGAAAATTGTCAAATCGGGCAGTGGAGGAGCAGTTAAAATGCTCACCCGTACGCTTGCGGCGACTGTGTTGATGGCGGTTACCCTTGGCGGAATTAGCACTGCCAAATCATCCCCGTTCCCGATCGACTATGCGTTTGTGGACACGGCACTGGCCAATGGCGAAAGCCTCGGCAGTGGGTTTGATATTACTCTCGAGGCTGCGGTGACTGATTTTGGTTCGGGCGGGGACCTGTTCGCCGCCTTCAGATTCACAAATCCGACTTCAAGTGAACCGGGTGGCCTGACCGGAAGCGGTTCGGATGCCCGGATTCACGAAATCTATTTCGAAGGCGGCCTGGATCAATTTATCAGCGATACAATTGTCTATCGATCTGACGATTTCGATACGCCTTTTACGGCTTATGACGGTGTTAGATTGCGTCCTGCACAGCCTCCCGGAATTTTTCCTGATTGGAATAATACCTATCTTTGGTTTGATGAAGGGAGTGGGGCCACAGGGGTCGGAAATGGCGAGTATTTCGAAGTTATCTTTGCCCTCGCCGATAATGTCAGTTTTGACACCGCCTTTTTGCTCGACTCCATACTCGGAAATGGCCCTGATTTACATGCCAGAATCGCCATGCACATCGGCGATTGCGATGGCACCAATAGCTGCGTAATTGACACATGGCCGCCGCCCTCGGTCATCCCCCTGCCCGCCGCCCTGCCGCTGTATGGCACCGGGTTGGCCGTGATCAGCTTTGTTGGCTGGCGCAAGAAGCGGAAAGCGGCCCAGGCTTGACGAATTAAAACACCCGAAAAACCCTCTAAATGAGCCTCGAAGCGGAAAATGCTTCGGGGCTTTTTCTTGCCTGCGGTTTCTGCTGGACTTTTGCCACCAACGCACTACCTGTAGGCATGCGACCCGTCTTCGAGGATGCCATCGTTGGAACAAGCCCCATCCCCCTGCATATCAGTGTGCAAGATCAATCCCGGCGAAGAGCTGTGTCAGGGTTGCTGGCGCACGCGTGATGAAATCAAGGGATGGAAAAACGCCAGCGATGCGGAGCGCCTGGATTTGCTGAATGTGTTGCACCAGCGCCGTGAAAAGGCGGGTGGCGGGTCCCGGCGCAAACCCAGGCGGCGACGCCAGAAGGCGATCGGCTATTGACCACCGTCACGGAGGGTTCACCCTTCTGTCACAATATGACTAAATGGGGATGACCCAGCGCCGACAGGCATTCGCCGCGCCACTGATCGGTTGTTATAAAGAGAATATTCATGACGGTCGCTTTATTGACAGAGCCAAAACGACTCCTAGTCGATCCACTATAATTTCAACTCGTCGGTAAAGTGACAAGCGGCAAAATGACCGTCATCTATTTTGCGCCACTGCGGGCTTTCGCTTTGGCACCTGGCCTGGACATGGGCGCATCGGGTGTGAAAGCGGCAGCCCGATGGCGGCGAAAGCGGGCTTGGAATTTCACCCTCAAGCTTTATGGCGTCTTGTTCGTCATCTGGATCGAGTGACGGGATCGCCGATAACAGGGCCGCCGTATAGGGGTGACGCGGTCGCGAGAACAGCTTCCTGGTCGGTGCTTCCTCTACGATCTGACCGAGATACATGACCGCCACATAATCACAGACGTGGGCGACCACACTTAAGTCATGGCTGATGAACAGGAAGGTAATTCCCATTTCATCAGTCAGAGATTTCAGAAGATTGAGGATATCGGCCTGAATCGAAACATCGAGGGCGGCGACGCTTTCATCGGCGACCAGGAACCTGGGCTTGCAGACCAGCGCCCGGGCGATGGAAATGCGTTGCCGTTGGCCACCCGAAAAGGCGTGCGGGAAACGCCGTAGATGTTCCAGATTGAGCCGACACTTGGCGGCCATTTCCCGTACCCGCTCATCGGTTTCCCGGCGCGACGAGGTCAGGCCCATGACTTCCAGGGGTTCGGCTATGATGTCTCGCACCGTCATGCGCGGGCTCAGCGCCGCGTAAGGGTCCTGGAAAATCAACTGGGAGCGTTTGCGGTAATCCTTTAATTGCTTCTTGTTGATGGTGGCGACGTCATAGTCGACCTCTCCATCGTTGTATTTAATGTGACCGCCGGTGATCGGCGCGGCTCGCAGGATGGCCCGGCCGAGCGTTGTTTTGCCCGAGCCGCTTTCGCCCACCAAACCGAAGAAGGAACCTTTCGGGATGTCCAGTGAAACGTTTTCGACGGCGCGGACAACCTGTCTTTCACCAAACAGCTTTCGCCCGAGACCGAAAAACACGGAGAGATTTTTGGTCGATACAAGGGGGATGTCGTTCACGCCACTGCCTCGAACTCGCCATCGGAACTGCCTTCAGCGACAAAACATGAAGCCGTATGACCGACTTTCAGAGTGGTCCTGGACGGCACCAGGGTATCGCATTTACCTTCTATCATCTGTGAACAGCGGGTATGGAAGACACAACCCGGTGGCCGGTCGAGTGGGCTCGGGATGTCCCCCGGCACCGGCGTCAAAGGCTCGTCGAGACGTTCGAGTTTGGGGATCGCATTGAGCAGTCCCTGGGTGTAGGGATGGGCCGGTTCCTTGATCACCTGGCGGACCGAGCCGGTCTCGATGATATTGCCGAGATACATCACGGCGACCCGGTCGGCAGTTTGCGCAATGACCCCCAAATCATGGGTAATGAACAGGATCGCCATGCCAAATTCGGCGACCAGGTCCTTCATCAAATCGATGACCTGGGCCTGAATGGTGACATCCAGCGCCGTTGTCGGCTCGTCGGCAATCAGCAGTTTTGGTTTGGTCGATAGCGCCATGGCGATCATTGCCCGCTGACGCATGCCGCCGGAAAACTCAAAGGCATACTGCTTGAACCGCGTTGGCGCGTCAGAAATACCGACCCGTTCGAGCATTTCAATGGAATGAGTCACGGCCTCTTTTTTGGTCATGTGGCTGTGCAACAGAAGCTGCTCGACCATTTGATCGCCAATGGTGATGGCCGGTGCAAAACTGGCCATGGGTTCCTGGAATATCATGGATATGGCACCGCCACGCACGACCTTCAGTTGGCTCGCTGATTTCAGGTTGAACACATCCACAGTGTTGCCTTCGATCGTCAGGGTAATCTGACTTTCCGGCGAATAGACCGCGTTGCCGGGGTTCAACAGCATCAGGGACTTGGCCGTTACCGATTTGCCGGAACCCGATTCACCGACCAACCCCAATATTTCACCAGGCACCAGCTCGAAAGAAACATTGTCGACCGCCGTGATCAGACCCTCGTCAGTCTTGAACTGCAGGGTCAGGTTTTCGATCTTGATGAGTGGACTGTCCACTATTTATGCCCCGAGTATGGGTCGGCCGCATCGCGCAGCCCGTCACCAACGAAGACAAAGGCCATGACCAGCGCCATGAAGAAAATTACCGGGATGAAGTACCATTGGTAGTTCAACAAAACATCGGTTTTGGTAACATTTTGCAACATCACCCCAAGCGAGTTGACCGGATCCTTAAGCCCGAGACCGATAAAACTAAGTGCCGTTTCCGAAAGCACCATGTAGGGGAAGGAAATGACCAGATCAACGATGATGTAGCTGGTAAAACTGGGCAGCAGGTGACGGCGGATGACGTGGCCGGGAGAAGCCCCGCAAAGCTTTGCCGCCAAAACGTAATCCTGTGAACGCTCCGTCAACAGATGCGTGCGCACACGTCTGGCCAGTGTCGGCCAGCCGATGAGTCCCAAAATAATAGAGATAAAGGCAAAGCGAAGTTCCGCACTCCATTCATCGGGAATGAACGCCGCGAGCGCCATAAACAGGGGAATTGCCGGCACCGTTCGAACCGCGTCGGTGATCATTTGCAGGATGCTATCCAGCCAGCCCCCGTAAAAGCCGGACACCCCGCCGATTATCAAGGCGAGCACAAAGCTGATCATTACACCGATCGTTCCTACCGCCAGCGACGTGTATATGGCGTGCAGGGTTCGAGAAAAAATATCCTTGCCCGGGCCATCGGTGCCAAAGACGTGAATATAGCCTTCGTTGACGCCGAACAGATGAAGGTTTGATTTGAATAACTGGATGTTGACATCAAAGGCATCACCGGGGATATCGAGTTGCAGGTCGATGAAATAGTAATCCCATCCACGCACAAATAACTCGACAAAGCGCCGCTTGTCCTTATCGACCTGGCTGACCCACCGGAAATTGGTTTTAGCCGAGCGGGTCCGCGAAGAGGTATAGATGAAGGGCCGCAGCGAAAAGCCGTTTTCGTCCCAGAAATAGGGTATCTGAGGCGCCCCGTTCTGATATTCCTTATCGCGTCCCGAAATCGTAGGGTCATAGGGCGACAGGAAGGGCGCAAAAACGCCCATAAGGATCAGGCTGATCAATACGGTACCGCCCCACATGGCCGATTTGTTACGCTTGAAACGAGCCCAGATCAGTTGCAACTGGCCCGCCGTGAAATAGGCCTCCTTGCGCCTCTGTTCGGCAAGATCGGCGGCGCTGGATGATGCCGTCGGTGCTATTTCAGCCATATTCTCAGCTTCCGCCCGTAATACTGCGCCAAACTCTGGGGTCAATGATGGCAAGCAGAATATCGGTAATAAAGTTAAGCGCGACAATCGATGCCGTGAGCATGAAAATGATGGCGCCGGCGAGTTGCTGATCGTTGGAGCGGGCCAGGGCTTCGATCAGCATGGCGCCCGATTCCGTCAGAACCAGAATAAGGGCGACGATAGGTAACTCATTGAATACCCGGTTGAGATCAAAACCCAGAGAATTGACGATCGGGCCCAACGCATGACGCGCCGGATACCGCCACAGCAGTTTGCCGCCCGAAAGCCCGCGCGCCCTTGCTGCGGTTACATAGAGTTTTCCATTTTCATCGGACATCAGGGCCCGAACGGTTTGCAGCGCAAAAGCGGTGGCCGACCAGCCCAGAATGAAGACAGGCAACCAGGCCCGCGAGGCGAAATCCATGACCCGGTCCCATGACCACGCGGCATCCCTGAATTCCTTGCTGAATAATCCCGTCAGGCTGTCGCCGAAAACAACGGTGGAAAACAGCATTATCATCAGCGCCAGCAGGAAATTTGGCATCGCCAAACCCATGTAGCTGAAAAAGCGAAGCGAGTTATTAAGCGTCTGGTTACTGGACGAGGCCGAAATTATGCCGGCCGGTATAGCGATGGTGTAAGCCAACAGGAGGGCGGTCAGGCAGATGCCCAGGGATATCCAGAATTTTTGCCCAAGCAACTGGTTGATACTGACTCGCAGGATGCAGCTTTGCCCGAAATCGCCCTTGAAAAAGACGTTGCCGACCCACTTTGCCCAGCGAATGACATAAGGTTTATCGAGGCCCAAACGGCGCTCTTCGGCGGCAATGTCTTCTTTACTGATCTGCCCGCCCTGAAAACTTTTATAAGACAGGTAACGCTCGGCGCAGTTCGCGGGAACCATCTCCATTAATGTGAAAACAATAAACGATACGGTCAACAACGTGACGATGGCTAAAATGGCTCTGGTTATTACGAATTGGCCAAATTGAAGCATCGGATTAATCCCCCCGTCCCCGTTTTTTTACAAAGACACCGTGTCGTTGAATACCGGTGGCGAAAATTGTACCGGGCATTGACGGCGCCCGGTACAAAATTCAGATCGTCAGCATCTACTCGTCCAGGTACCACTGCGGTCCTCTGTAGGGATAGGTCCGATAGAACTCATAGGATGCTGTCTTGAAGGTTGGGAAATTTTTCAAGGCATTGCGGTGATAAACCGGCCCGGGAGCCAGCACAATCCCGAAGAACATCAAGTTCTCGGCCATGGTAGAGACCAGTTTATTAACGGCGGCATTTGATTCAGGCGTGCCGGCCACGGCGGCCTGTAATTCATTGATACCGTCCTTCAGGGTACCAACAAATGCCGGCGGCTTGAGGCCGCTTGCGCCATTACTGTCAATATACTGTTTCCACAGCAGGCCGTTGGTTGCTTCAAAGTATGTCCCAAACGGGGCCAGGAACAGATCGTTATTACCCAGGTTAATCGCCAGTGGCTGAGATTTTATCCATGAAATAACGTCCAATTCGTTTGCCGATTGGGCCGAACGATACTCATCGGGCGTGACTTCCTTGAAAATGGTTTTGACACCAACATTGTTCCACTGCTGGGCAATCAGTTCGACAACAGCCGAAGGAATACCCTGCGTCGCATACTGAATGTTCAAGACCAGTTTGCTGCCATCAAGAAGATCACGGAAACCGTCACCGTCTTTATCGACAACACCAATTTCATCAAGCAGCTTCTTGGCCAGGGCCGGATCATATTTGATGAAATAGTTTTGCCATTTGGAATCGACAAAATCAGGAACCGGGCTAAAGCCGGTATACTGTATCGCCTTGCCGAGGCCGTAGTAGGCAACTTCGTTGATTTCGTCACGATTCATGGCCACAGACAACGCCTGGCGGAACTTGATATTGCCGAAAACCTTACGTTTTTCTTCATCGGCAGGAGTGATGTTAATGCCAATTGCCGAAGATGAAATAGGCGGAATAAGTTCAACCGTATAATCGCCTTTTTTCTGATTATCCAACAAAATGGGCGCGTCAGGCAGGGTAAGTGACTGATACTTATAGTCATATTCACCGTTGATCGCTTTTAAGATACGAACTTCGTTATCGTTGATATACAGTTCGTCCTGCTCGCTGATGTAGGGCAACTGATTGCCCGCCGTATCGACCATGAAAAAATACGGATTGGCCACGTAATGACGGCCTTCCGTGGTATCTGTAACGGTAATGTAGGATGCCAGCGTGGGCTGAATATTGGCCGGCAACTTGGACAGCCTGGAGGGGTCTTTGAGCATCGGCGAAGGAACATCGGCCCAGTCCGACGAGCCGTAATAAAACAGCAGCATTTCGTAACCGGTTTTAAATCCGGCGGCTTGCGCGACCTTGTCGGCATCCGGATTAATGTCAGGATGGAAGCGTCCCAGAAAATGTTTGGGCTGGAATGCCTGGGCATAATGGGACGCAAAATGCGACAGCAAACCAGGATAAGGTGTCTCCATGGTAAAACGAACGGTCTGTGGATCAAGGGCTTCAACCTTCATCGGCTTGCCACCGGCAAGCATGAAACTTTTTGGTTTTTCGAAGACGTTCTTGTCCATATTCAGGTTATTATACCAGAACACAATATCATCAGCCGTGAAGGGGGCACCGTCAGACCATTTGTGGCCCTTGCGCAGGAAGAAAGTCAATTGCGTGAAGTCGTCGTTCCACTTCCAGCCTTTGGCGACGTTCGGCACGATGGTCGTCAGATCATCGGAATAGCGCACCAGATTGACGTGACGAACGGATAGCATATCCGATGTGCCGGCTTCCGTGTTATTGGAAATCATATTGAAAACGCCGCCGTATTTTCCAATGGCGTCATAAGGGGCGACGACCAACGGCTCATCGGGCAGGCGTTCGGCCAGCGGCGGCAACGATGAGTTGCCGATGATTCTTGAATTCAGTTTGGCGATGTCCGGGTTCTCGGAGAACGACAATTTGCATTTCGCTATGGATTGGAATTCGGCGAGTTCAAACTGTTGCGGGTATGCCCCCTTAATCCCCATGTCCTTGGCCACGGTAACGGCCGGACAGGCCGCCGCCATTGCCTCGGTCGAGGGGCCGACCTGCAACATCGCGAGGGCCAACCCGGCAAGCGGTATCAGTGTCAGTTTCTTAAATAACATTTTTTATCCTCCCTGTTTACCGAAGTCCGACTATAATCGAAGTCCGACTATAATCGAAGTCCGATTATATATGTGAGATTATATATGTGAGATGTGGATGGTTCATGGATGGCAAGTAATTTCAGTTCTTATCCGACATTTCCCAGATAACCTTTAAACACCTATTCTCATTGAAATCCGTCCGCCACAGATAGGGGTTTTAGGTTTCAGTTCGGTGACGATTTTGTGACGTTTTTATTTCATCAGGACCGAAATTGGACTGGCCCATGACGAGTTGCCAATATTGGCGAGCCGCAAACGGCAATGGCAACAGTCAGCCGAGGCCATTTGATGGCGTACTTGCGCATTCCTTGATGTTCTCCTTGATGTTCTGCGCCGCCGCCAAGTTAGTAGGCTAGTCCCCACTATCATAAAAGGATGACACGTTGGATCACTTTACAAGGCTTCCGGGTAGGAAAAGCCGCGCCGGCGATGCCGGGCATCGTCAAGTGGGTTTGACGCCC
>CBFDVE010000001.1:0-25984 GCA_965613205.1 uncultured Rhodospirillaceae bacterium | reverse complement strand
CGGGGCCAGGGGCAGCGGTTTTGGCCGGGAAAAAGGCCTGGAAGCCCTGTACGGATTTTCGGCGACCAAGACCATCGCCATCAAGCACGATTGATCCGGCACCGGGTTAATGGTGCCGGAACACCGGGTTCAGACAGGCCTGCCTTCGCTGGTTGCCCATTCTTTGTGCAAGTCGGTATTTTCCTAAATTACCGCCGCCGCACCTGATTTCGCCGCCGCCAGAATGTGCCTGTCGGCATCGGCGACAACCTGGGCCATGGCCCGATTGGCATCTTCGCCCAACAGTCCTTCGGGCCGGGCGTCGCGGATCAGGTCCAGGGCGATCTGGCGGGCCTGATCGAAAGCCGTGTGCCGGTTCGATTTTTCATAGTCGTCCCGGCCCTGTCGCAGGAAGGCCTTGGGCGTGACCTGATCGCGGCAGTATTTGAGCGTATGGCCGCTGTCGAGGAAATGACCGCCGCTGCGGATTGATGAAACTTCAGCCCAATTCAGGCTTTCATCGGTGATCTCGGGAATCTCGATAAAGCGGCGCAAGATGGCGCCGATTTCGTTGTCCAGCACGGCCTGCACCGGGCTGAACACGGTGGCGCATTCCAGTTGGCCGACGCCGCCGAGAATATCGACCCCCGACAAGGCCACGGCCTGACCCAACAAGGCCCGTTCGGCCATGGATTGCACATCCACATCGGGCGTATCGGAACCCGATCCATAGGTATGGGCGGGCAAGCCGAAGCCGTGTTTCATAAGCTGAATGGCCATGCTGGCGGCCTGCAGGGATTCAGAACACGATTGCAATGCGCTGCCCGTGCGCATATCCAAGGTGAACATCAGCGGCGTGGCGATCACCGGGGTGCCCGGCGACAGCACATGGGTGAGGGTCACCATGGCCAGGATTTCGGCCGCCGCCATCAGCACCATGCCCGGTGTCGATAAGGGGGCCGTGCCGCCGGCGGACGGCAGGCTACAGGCGTGCAGGGGCAGGCCGTAGCGTCCCGCCTGAATGATAATTTCCGTATCCATGAACTTGAATTCAAGCGGCGAGAACGAACACGTTATGCAACTGGCCAGGGGTCGTTCCCGCAACTGCGCCTCGCCACCCGCCGCAATGACCGCCAGGGCCATCAGGTAGTCGATATTTTCCCTGGCATAGGGCTGCACCCACACATGTTTGTCCGTATGGCGGATCATTTGGGCCAGGCTGTGAATATCGGCGGTAATTTCCGGCACCCCGTGAACGAAGGGATGGGCAATGAAACCGACCTGATCAAGGCCGCTGGCGACGGCGGCCATTTCCGCCACGGCCACCAGGTCCAGATTTCGGTAAACCCCGGTTTGCGGATCGACGTAGCCATGGGCGCCGGTGCCGGTTCGCATGATGAAGCCGCCGTCGCTGCGGGGTAAATGAATATCCCGCTGCGGCGTTTTACCATACAACGAAACTTGCTTGGGGGTCGCCGCCAGGGCCTGTTCGACCAGCTTTCTGGGCAGCCGCAAACGGTCACCGTCGGCCCCGGCCCTGGCCCCGGCTTTTTGCAGGGCCTTGATGGCAGCCGGATGAATGACGACGACACCGTAATCCTCCAGCAGCTCGAAAGTACGGTCGATCAACCTGGCCATAGCGGCTTCGTTCAGGAAACCGAAGCCGGGCCGTTCGCCCGACCCGCCGCTCAGGGTAAAGGCATCTGGAAACTGGATCGGTGGGGTCGGGGTGGCGCGTCCGCGCCGACGATTGGTTCTTTTACCGGGTCTGTTTTCCATAATGATCTCCACCATTCAATTGAATCAGGGATAATCATGGCACACACCGATTTAGCTCACTGCCTGCCGACTTGAGCCGTCTTTACATTAACCGTTTTGTGACTGCCGGGCAACAACGGCCCAATCCATGCTTTGATGCAAAACCCGGACGATGATCAATTCTTTTTCGCCTATCCGGTAGTAGATAATATGGCGGTTAACCGGATGGCTGCGCAAACCGATATCGATGTCATCCCGGGGAGGCCCAATTTCCGGCCTGTCCTTGATGATCTTAAATGCGTTTTTGATCTGCCCCAGATATTTTCGCTTTTGGGCGGCACCCCAGGTTTGCCATGTGTACTTACCGATTTCCACCAGGTCTTTTCTGGCCGGGTCTGCAAGGCGCAGTTTTTTATAGCTCGGCAAAAAGTACGTCCAACGCCTTGTCGGAATTCAAGTCGGTATAGTGACCTTGCTTCACCGCCGCGTCTCCTTCGCTGATTGCGCTACGCAGGCGTTGCAATTTTAAAGCCCGTTCTTCTTCCCGGCGTTTGAGCAACCGGATGGCATCGCGAACCACTTCGCTGGCGTTGTTGTAGTCACCGGAACGAGCGCGCTCTCGCACGAACTGTTCCAGTTTGGGGGTCAGGCTGAAATTCATTTCCGTGTCCTCTCGACAAGATACAAATATCACTTTTCACGGAATTTATGTCAATCTTTGTTATTCTTCGCGCAATCGTGACGTTTCTTCCTGATCTACCGAAAGCGGCTCGCCACTAATAACGACACCAAACAAGTCGCGGGCCTGGGTGGCGGTGTAGCGTTCCAGGATAACGTCTTCCAGAACCGCCTCGGCGGGCCTGGAAAACGGGTCGCCGTAACCGCCGCCGCCGGGGGTTTGCACATGCACCCGATCTCCCGGTTGCAGGGGGATATCCTGTTCTTTCGACAGATGAACCGGTGTATAGGATTTGCCACCCCGTTTGACCACCACTTTATTACACGCCCCGTCACCCCCCCCCAGGGCCCCTTGCGGGCCGAACCGGCCATGGTCCATGACGAAACTGGCGAGCGCATGGCCGCGCCGCAATTCCACTTCGTAATCCAGGCCGAACCCGCCGCGCTGTGCCCCGGCCCCGCCGGACCCTTGGCGCAGGGCGTAGTGGTGATAAAGCACCGGATAGGTTTGTTCCATAATTTCCACCGGTGGGGATTTGGAAATGCCGATGGTCGAACAGCCGTTGGTCAGGCCGTCGTGATCGGCGTTGCCGCCATAGCCGCCGCCGGTCAGTTGATACATGACGAAATCCTTGCCCGCCTCCGGGTCATGCCCGCCGAGGGCAAAATTGCCGCTGGTGCCCGCCGGTGCCGCCGTTACCCGGTCGGGCAGGGCTTTGATCAGGGCCGCGAACACCGCTTCGGCGATACGCTGGGAAACTTCCGCCGCACAGCCCGACACGGGCCGCGGATAGTGAGCATCGAGAAAAGTTCCCGCCGGACGGATCACCTGCAAAGGTTCGAACGCCCCGGCGCTGATCGGGACTTCGGGAAATATATGGCGCATGGCCAGGTAGACCGAACTGAGGGTGGTCGCCAGAACCGAATTCATGGGGCCCTTGCAGGGCGGGCTCGATTTGTTGAAATCAAAGGTCAGGTCGTCACCCGCCCTGGTGATTTCCAGATTGATTTCCAGCGGCGTGTTATCGACCCCGTCGCTGTCGATATAGGCGGTCGATGTATATGTGCCGTCGGCAATGGTGGCAATACAGGCCCGCATCTGGGTGGCGGCGCGGCGGCGCAGTTCTTCGATGGCGTCGGTGACCGTGTCGTCACCGTAGCGGTCCAGCAACTCGTTCAAACGTTCTTCGCCGGTGATCAGGGCGGCGGCCTGGGCTTTAACATCGCCAATGCGCTGATCGGAAACCCGGATGTTGGAACAGATGATCGAATAGATTTCCCTGTCCAGTTGCCCTTGCTTGAACAGGCGCACGGGCGGCAGTCGCAGGCCTTCCTGTTCGACCGCCGTGGCCGAGGCGGAAAACCCACCCGGCACCGAGCCGCCCGTATCGGGCCAATGACCGGTATTGGACAGCCAGCAATAAATTTCGCCGTCGCGATAAAAAGGCCGGGCGAAACGAACATCCATCAGATGGGTGCCGCCCAGGTAAGGATCGTTAACGATATATATGTCGTCAGGTTTTGGCGGCGACACCGTGCCCGCCGCGATCATTTCTATCAGGGTGCGGGTCGAATACTGCATGGTGCCGACAAAGATGGGCAAGCCCCCGGCCCCCTGGGCGATCAGGGCGCCATCGGTGGCCGCGTAGATGCCGTCCGACCGGTCATTGGCTTCGGATATGACCGGCGAGAAGGCGGCGCGGGAAAAGCTCAAATCCATTTCGTCGCAAACCTGTTGCAACCCGGCCTGAATAACGCTCAGCGTGATCGGATCTATGCTCACAAGCGCGCCCCGATGGAAATAATGATATTGCCATGAACGTCCCCTTCGGCGGTGTCGCCCGGTTCGATCAGGATGGTGGTATCCATTTGCTCGATAATTGCCGGACCGGTCAGGGTAAACGAAAGGGGCAGAAAATCCCGCCAGTAGACCGGGGTGTCCTGCCACTGCCCAAGAAAATAGGCCGGGCGGTTTTCTGTTTTGGCCTCCTCCAGGGTTTCTTTTCGACCCGCCGGATCGATCAGGATGGACAGATCAAGTTCCGCCCGGACGCCGATTACCGACGTGTTGACGTTGACCAGATTGGCTCTAATGTCATCCAGTTCGACCCGGAAGCGCGCGAAATAGACGTCTTCAAAAAGGCGCCGCAAGGTTTCCCGGTCGGGCGTTGTGGATTGCAGCGGCACACGCAACAAATGGGTCTGGCCGATAAACTGCATATCGACGCTGTGCAACCGTTTGATCGACCTGATCTCGATCACTTCATTGCCGATCAATTTTTCGCCCTCGGCGATCTGGCTGTTGAACAGGGCGTGGACCTCATCCATATCGACCAGATCCAGCGGCTTGTTCAGGGTATTGACGAAATCGTGGCGTAAATCGGCGACGACGCAGCCGAGCGCGTTGGTGATGCCCGGTCGGCACGGCACCAGCACTTGTGGCACGCCGAGCTCGCGGGCCAGTGCCGTGGCGTGCAGGGGTCCGGCCCCGCCAAAGGCAAACAGGGCAAAATCCCTGGGGTCCAGACCCAACGATACCGAGACCATGCGGATCGCCCCGCCCATTTTGGTGTTGGCGACCCGGATCACGGCGGCGGCGGCCAGGATTGCATCCAGGCCCAGAGGCCGGCCTAATTTAGTGGCGAAAATGTCCTTGATGTGATCGATGGCGACATTGCCTTGCACCGCGTTCATTTTTCCCGTGTTCAGGCGACCGAGCAACAGGTTAGCGTCCGATATGGTTGGCAATTCACCGCCCTGTCCATAACTGATCGGGCCGGGATGGGCCCCGGCACTTTCCGGGCCGACTTCCAGCAATCCGGCGGAATTGACCCTGGCGATAGAGCCGCCACCGGCCCCCACCGTGCGCACATCGATCATCGGCACATGGATCGGCATGGCGTATTCGATTTCGATTTCGCTGGAAACGGACGGCTCGAAATTGCGGATCAGCGCCACATCGGTGGACGTGCCGCCCATGTCATAAGTGATCAGATCGGCAATGCCGGCCTTGCGGCCCGTATAGGCCGCCGCAATGACCCCCGAGGCGGGGCCCGACATGACGGTTTTGGCCGCCTCTTTGGCGACCCGCCGGGACGACACCATGCCGCCGTTGCCGTTCATCACCAGCATTTCACCGTGGTAGCCCCTATGGGCCAGTTCCTGCACCAGTTTCGAAATATAGCGTTCCAGCAGGGGCTGGACGGAAGCATTGATCGCCGCCGTCACGCCGCGCTCGAACTCGCGGCTTTCCGATAGCAGGGTGTGGCCCATGGTGATGTAATCATTGGGCCACATTTGACCGACAATTTCCGCCGCCCGAAGCTCGTGGGCCGGGTTGGCGTAGGCGTGCAGGAAGTGAATAACGATGGCCTCGCAGTCCTTCTCGATCAGGCGCTTGGCGGCGACCTTGACGGCGGCTTCATCGAGCGGCGTCACGATTTGCCCACCAGCGTCCATGCGTTCGGCCACTTCCAGGCGCAGATTGCGGGCGATCACCGGGCGGAATTTGCCGGTCATGCCATAGGCTTGCGGTCTGGTCCGGCGGCCCAGTTCCAGCACATCGCGAAATCCGGCGGTGGTGATCAGGCCGACCCTGCACAATTTGCGTTCCAGTACCGCATTGGTGGTGGTGGTGGTGCCATGGACAATCAAATTGACCCTGCGTAAATCGGTCCCCGCCTGATCTAAGGCAGCGAGCACGCCGAAGGCCTGATTATCCAGCGTGCTCGGGGCCTTGGCCAGGCGCACCTGGCCGGATTTCTGGTCGAGCATGACCAGGTCAGTGAAGGTTCCGCCGACATCCACACCGACCACCTGTGCCGAACCGGACCCTGTCATGGAATACCGCCTCATTGTTATTATTCATTGGTATACAAATGAAAGCCGTAATGGCGAAGTAAAGTCAATAGGGGGCGCGGTGGCGGTAAATATTTTTCTGGACAAGTTGTTTGTGTACACACAATATGCCCTTGGCTATTTGTGTAAAAACCCCAGAGAGGCTTCGGCTGCATTGCCCTCGCAAGCCTTTGGGGACAGGTGACAAACTGCTTTTAGGGAGGACAACAAAATGACCAAAAAAATAATCAAATCAAGCGTGCAGGACCGCCGCAAAGTCTTGAAGACCCTTGGCGCGGGTGCCGGGGTCATTGCCGGCGCCACGGCATTTCCGGGCCTGATCGGCTACAATCAGGTGCACAGCGCCGAACCCATAAAAATTGGTTTTCAGGTTCATCGCACCGGTATCGGTGCCGCCTATGGCAAATGGTACGGTCGCACCACCGCAGCGGCGGCAAAAGTCATCAACGCGGGCGGTGGCATCAATGGCCGCAGGGTCGAAATCATCGCCGAAGATGATGGAACCTCGCCCAAGCGCGGTGCCGAAGTGGTCGAAAAATTTGCCAATCAGCTCAACTGCGATGTCGGTTTCGGCACCTTGTTCAGCCACGTCGTGATCGGCTCGGCCCCGCGAGCGGGTGAACTGAAATTGCCCTATTTCGTGGTTTCCGAAGGCCATCATGTGGCCAGCGGTATACTTAATCGCTACACCCTGCAACCGGGCATTACCGATGTCAAAAGTCAGGTTCAGGCGATGGCCCCGTTTGTGGCCAAAAACCTGGGCAAGAAAGTCACCATGATTTTCCCCGACTTCGCCTTCGGCTACGATCACCGGGATTATTTCTCCGCCGCCATTGAAAAGATCGGCGGCGATGTGATCGCCAAAATCGCCATCCCGCCGAGAGAATCATCATTCACCAAATACTTCCCCAAAATCCCCAAGGAAACGGAAGTCATCTACCATGTCATGGTCGGGCCAGCGGTGCTGACATTCGTCAAGGAACTGGGTGAATTCTTCGGCTCCAAACGGCCCGAAATCTTTGGCTTTATTGATAGTCTCGAAGCGGTCGATCTGGCCAGTCCGGGGCTGGAATTCCTGGAAGGCACCTATTTCTGGGAAGGCAATCCCCGTTATGCCCAATCCAACCAGTCGGAATACGACAAATTCTTCCGCGCCTCGGTTGGGGTCGACAACAATGGCGCTTCCCTGGCTGACTCCAAGGATGTCGCCACCTACGCTCATATGTTTGGTTGTTGGGAAACGCTCTATGTGATTAAAGCCGGCATGGAAGCTTCCGGGTACCGGGGGCCGAAAGACCGGGCCAAGCTGATAGAAGCGGTCGAGGCGATGTCCGACATGGCCCATTCGCGCCAGCATCCCCAGGGGGCCAAACGCTTTAACGGCAAGACCCATCAGGTCTTCGGTCATCAATACATCACCAAGGTGACCAACCAGAAACTGGTGCTGGCCCATACCACGTCAATCGAGGATACCTACTATCCCGATGAAGTCGATTACACCAAGCAATCGTTCTGATGATAGAGAAGGTCACGGCCTCGACCGGCCGTGACCTTCGTTTTCGCTAAATGGAATTAGGCCCTTATCTTTTGCTCGCCTCGCTGGAAGGCGCGGTGCAGGCGGCTGTGCTGGCCCTGACCGCCGTTGGCCTGAGTCTGGTGTTCGGCACCATGCGGGTGGTCAATATCGCCCACGGTGAATTTTTTATGCTCGGTGCCGTGCTGGCCTGGTGGCTGACCTCCCAGGTCGGCGGCGATGCCTCAATCGGTTTCGTGCTGGCGCTGATTATCGTGCCGATCGTGACCGGGTTGTTGGCTGCCGCCATCGACTGGACCATTTTAAAGCGGCTGGATTACGATCCGGAAGCGACCATCGTCGCCACCATCGGCGTTCTTTACATCATTCAGCAAGTCACTCTAATGACTTACGGCCCCGATGCGCGGCCCGTGCCGCCGCCCTTCAACATTCGCATTACCCTCCCCTGGTTCGGCTATTCGGGCTACAAACTGTTCGTTATCGGGGCCGCTATCGTGTTGCTGTTGGGGGTTTGGGCGACGGTCAGCAAGACCCGCATCGGCCTGATTTTGCGGGCCACCCAGCTCGACAGCGATATCGCCCAGGCCTTCGGCATCCGGGTCAAACGGGTGTACAGCATTGTCTTCGGCGTCGGCGCCGGACTGGCGGCCATGGCCGCCGTGCTGATCGTTCCCATTCAGCAGGCCCACTACCTGATGGGTGGCGACCCACTGCTGCTGTCTTTCATCGTTGTTATCCTGGGTGGCCTTGGCAGCCTGCGGGGAACGGTGGTCGCCGCCGTGCTGATCGGCATGAGCGATGGCATTATTTCGGTCTTTTTCTCGCCAACGCTGGCCAAAATTTTGGCCACCCTGCTGGTCGCCTCGGTTCTGGTGTTCCGGCCGCAAGGCTTGTTCGGGAAGCGCCCGGTATGACCGACGGGGCAAAATCCTGGCTCTTGCATGGCGGCGTGATTATCGTCTTGTTCGCCTTGCAATCGGTCCTGCCCGCCTATCACCATGGCAATCTGGCCCGCATTATGGTGCTGGCGTCCTATGCCATTGGCTACAACATCCTGTTTGGCTACACCGGATTGCTCAGCCTCGGCCACGCGCTGTTTTTCGCCAGCGGCATGTACGGCATGGGGTTGTCGATCCAGTTTCTAGGGCTTTCGCCGGGACCGGCCTTGCTGGCCGGACTGCTGGCCGCTTTGGTGGTGACTTCGGTGGTCGGGTTTCTGGCCCTGCGCACGACCGGTGTCGCTTTTATGATCGTCACCCTGATGTTCGCCCAGGCCGGTTATCTGACGGTGCTGCTGTTCGGTCAATACACCCGGGGCGACGAAGGATTTGTCATTCAGCAAAGCCAGCGGGTCTTTGCCGGTATTGACCTTTCCGATCCCGTCTCACGCTACTATGCCGCCCTGGTCCTGTTCGGCACCTGCCTGATCATTTCGCTGGTGCTGGTGCGCTCCAACCTGGGCCGGGTGCTGGTAGCAATCCGGGAAAACGAAGACCGGGTCCGCATGTTGGGTTTCAATGTGTTCCGCCACAAGCTGATCGCGGTTATTCTTTCCGGCGTTATATCCGGTGCCGCCGGGGCCACCTACGGGCTGCTGTTCGGCTATGCCGGGGCGACCTTCGCCACCGTCGAATATTCGATCTTTCCCCTGCTGTGGGTCTTGCTGGGCGGGGCCGGAACCACGCTGGGGCCGTTCATGGGTGTGCTGTTCATGTTCTATCTGATTGATCTTTCCAGCGCCGTTACCAGCGCCTACATGCTGATCGCCGGGGTCGCCCTGGTCTTGCTGACCCTGTTCGCCCGCCAGGGGCTGGTCGGTGAGGTGCGTAAAAGGCTGGCGCCATGGCTGCCATGAACCTGATCTCGACAACAGGCCTCGGCCGCAACTTCGGCGGCTTGAAGGCGGTCCACGATGTTGACTTTGATTTACCCGAAGGCCAGATCAGGGCCTTGATCGGACCCAACGGGGCGGGTAAAACCACCTTCGTCAATTTGCTCTGCGGTCGCATTGCGGCGTCGGAAGGGCGGGTCACGTTTTTGGGCGAAGATGTCACCGCCCTGGCCGCCCATGATCGAATTGCCATGGGCATGGCCTACACTTTCCAGATCACATCCATTTTCGCCAGGTTGTCGTGCCACGAAAATGTCGCCCTGGCCGTGCAGCGGCGACTGGGCAATGACCGGGCGGCCATCGATGCCCAGGTGATCGCCGCCCTTGACGCCGTCGGTATGGCCGACCGGGTCAGCCAGATCGCCGGTGATTTAAGCTACGGCCACCAGCGGTTGCTGGAAATCGCCATGGGCCTGGGCCAGAAACCGCGCCTGTTGATCCTGGATGAACCGACCCAGGGCCTGGCCGACAGCGAAATTGAAGATTTCGTCACCCTGGTCCGCTCCATCGCCCACGAAACCACCATTTTGCTGATCGAACACAATATGAACGTGGTCATGCAGACCGCCGACTACATTAGCGTGCTCAATTTTGGTGAAATCCTGGCCGAGGGCAAACCAGACGAAATTCATGCCAACGGCGATGTTCAGGCCGCCTATCTGGGGACCCGTTGATGCTGGAAGTGCGCGATATCGATGTCTATTACGGCAAGGCTCAGGCCCTGTACGGCCTGTCTTTGTCGGTTAATGCGGGGGAAATATTGTGCCTGCTGGGGCGCAATGGGGCGGGCAAAACCACCATCATGAAGGCCATCATGGGGCTGCTGCCGGTGCGCGGCGGCGGCATATTCCTGGATGGGGAGCAGATCAGCGCCTTGCCGGCCGACCGGGTGCCCGGCAAGGGCATCGGTTATATCCCCCAGGGGCGGCGGTTGTTCGCCGAACTGACGGTGGCGGAAAATATGGAAATTGGCCTGATGGTGCGGGGTCGAGGAATCAAACAAGAGGCCAAGACCCGCGACCGGGTGCTCGATATATTCCCCTTGTTGCGCCAGCGCCTGGATCAACAGGCGTGGACGTTATCAGGTGGTGAGCAGCAGATGCTGGCGACCGCACGGGCGCTCTGCATCGAACCCCGCGTGTTGCTGCTGGACGAACCGACGGAAGGTTTGCAGCCGTCCATGATCGAGCAAATTCGCCGGGTCATTGTGCAGATGAAATCTGAAGGAGTCGCCGTGGTGCTGGTCGAACAACGGGTCGATGCGGTGCTGTCCATCGCCGACCGGGTGGCCTTTATCGAAAACGGCTATGCCAGAGAAAACATTGACGCCCGCGTGCTGGAAAAAGATCCGGCCCTGCTGGCCCATTACATCGGCGTTTAGGCCAGCAACTCGGCGCTGGTGGCGAAGGTGACGCCTCGATCAGTCATGGATTTCATCGCCCCGTCCAGGGACCCGTCCAGATCGATAGCCCGGCACCCATCGCTAACCAGGGTCACACCAAAGCCCAGATCGACCGCATCCAGGGCCGTGTAGCAGACGCAAAAATCCATCGCCAGGCCGGTCAGGACAACACTTTCAATCCCCAGGTCGTTCAGCAATCCGGCCAGGCCGGTTTTGGTTTTGTGGTCGTTTTCGAAAAATGCGGAATAGCTGTCAATAGTGGAATTATAGCCCTTGCGGACAACTATGTGGGCGGTCTCGGTAACCAGATTACGGTGAAATTGCGCACCGGAACTGCCCTGAACGCAGTGGTTGGGCCACAACACCTGATCGCCGTAGGACATGGCCATGACGGAAAAGGGCTCGGTGTTCAAGTGATTGGCGGCAAAAGAAGAATGATCCGCCGGGTGCCAGTCCTGGGTCAGTACGCGGACCGGGAAATGATCCTGCAAGCGGTTGGTCACGGGCACCACAGCGTCGCCATCGGCCACCGCCAGGGCACCGCCGGGGCAGAAGTCATTTTGAATGTCGATCATCAGAAGCGCCGTATTTTCGCTATTCATAATCGTTTTCCTTAGGTGATTTTCCTGAGCAAATTGAGAAAAGTCTCGCTTTCCCTGGCAGTTAAGGGGGCCAGGGTCTTGCCTGAAATCTCGTGGGCGGCATCGACGCAATCCTGGTAAATCTTGTGCCCGGCCGGGTTCAGTTCGACGAAGATGCGCCGCCGGTCGTTAGCATCTGACCTTGATTCCACGTACCCTCGTTTACGCAGCCGGTCGATGACGCCCTTGATGGTGGCCCCGTCCATGGCGGTCTGGCGGCCCAGTTCGTTTTGCGATACCGGGCCGATTTCGTGCAATTTGGCCAGGGCGGCAAACTGGGTCGAGGTCAAATCACCGATATGGTTGGCGAAAATCGCCAGATGCCTTTGTGTTGCCCGGCGCAGGATAAATCCAACCTGATCGTTGAGCCGATAGGCGTTGGTCTTGTTGGCCAAATCTTGTCTCTCCGGTTTGCCGTTCATGGATGCCATATAGCAGATATAATGGATGTTGACACGAAATGAGTGCCGTCGCAAAATCCATTTGTGTACGAATGAATAATTGGGTGCTCCTTGACCTATTCACGCCCCGACAGTTTATCAGACGCGCTGGATTTAATCGCCCGACAGCATCATCAGGTGGTCGCCGGTGGCACCGATATCTATGCGGCGACAACGGCCCCGGTTTTGCAAGGTTCGGTGCTGGATATTACGGCCATTCAAGAACTGCGCGGCATCAGCCAGACCGCCGAAGGCTGGCGCATTGGCGGGGCCACCACCTGGACCGATATCATCAACGAAAAACTGCCCGCCGCCTTCGATGGCCTGAAGCTGTGTGCCCGGGAAATCGGCTCCCGGCAAATTCAGAACGCCGCCACTTTGGCCGGAAATTTGTGCAACGCCTCCCCCGCCGCCGATGGGGTGCCGGTGTTGTTGACCCTTGAAGCCTCGGTTGAGCTGTGCTCACAAGCCGCAACCCGCACCCTGCCTTTGGCTGACTTTTTGACCGGACCCCGGCAGACGGTTTTGCGTGATGATGAATTGCTCAGCGCCATTGTGGTGCCCGAAACCGGGGCACGGGGCAGGTCGGGTTTTATCAAGCTGGGGTCGCGCAAATACCTGGTCATTTCCATCGTCATGGCCGCCGTGCGGCTGGTCGAAAATGACGGGTTGATCGAAGATATCGCCATCTCGGTCGGCTCCTGTAGCCCGGTGGCCGTGCGCCTGAACGACCTTGAAACCGCGCTGATCGGCCAACAAATCGGATCATTTCAGATTGCCGAAAACCTGGTCAATGGGCCGCTCTCGCCGATCGACGATATTCGCGCCACTGCCGATTATCGACGCAGCGCGGCGGTCGAAATTGTCCGCCGTGTAATCGCCCAGGCCCTGGAACCAGGTCCATGAAAACCACCGTCAACGGAAAATCGGTCGCCATCACCGCACCGGGCCAGCGGCTCAGTAATTTCCTGCGCGAAAATCTCGACCTGCGCGGCACCAAGGTCGGCTGCAACGCCGGGGATTGCGGTGCCTGCACCGTCATGATCGATGGCCAGGCCGTCTATGCCTGCCTGACACCGGCGGCCCAGGCCGTAGATCGCACAGTCGTGACCGTCGAAGGATTGTCGCAAGACGGATTATCTCCCTTGCAGGAGTCACTGGCCCGGCACGGGGCGGCCCAATGCGGTATTTGCACACCGGGAATGTTGATGGCGGCGAGCGCCCTGCTGGCGACCCATCCAACGCCCAGCCGGGCCCAGGTGGCGGATGCCCTGGGCGGCGTGCTGTGTCGCTGTACCGGCTATCAAAAAATAGTCGATGCCGTTGTTGATGCCGGCAATAGTCACCCCCAGGCGATCCTGCCGGCCGCCGGAAATGCCGTCGGTGCCCCAGTTGAGCGGCTGGACGGCAGGGCAAAAATAGACGGCTCAGAAATATTCGGGGCCGATCACTGGCCCGCCAATGCCCTGCTGGTGCGGGCCGTTCGCTCGCCCCATCACCACGGCCAATTCAGCTTCGGTGATCTCGATCAGTGGGGCCGGCATACGCCGGGCGTGGAGGTCGTGCTGACGGCCAGGGATATCCCCGGCAGGAATTGTTTCGGGGTCATTCCGCCCTATGCCGACCAACCGGCCCTGGCCGAAAAAGTCGCCCTGTTTCGTGGCGAGGCGGTGGCCCTGGTGGTCGGTGACGCCGCCGCCGTCTCGGTATTAAATCTGGATAATTTTCCTGTCACCTGGACACCGTTACCTGAAAACCTGGACATGACCCAGGCCGAAGACTCCCCTCAACTGCATGACAGCAGGCCCGGCAACATTCTGGTTCGGGGCCGGGTGGTCAGCGGCGACGCCGCCGGGGCGCTCGATGGGTCGGCTCACGTTATCGAGCGTTCGGTCGAAACCGCCTATGTGGAACACGCCTATATCGAGCCGGAAGCCGGTTGCGCCTGGCTCGATGGCGACACCCTGGTCATTCAGGCCTGTACCCAGGCACCGATCATGGACCGGGACGATACCGCCGCCATGATGGCCCTGCCGCCGGATAAAGTGCGCATTATTCCAGCCGCCACAGGCGGTGGCTTCGGCTCCAAGCTGGATGTTTCCCTGCAACCCCTTATCGGTTTGGCGGCCCTGAAAACGGGCAAACCCTGTCGCATGGTTTACAGCCGGGCGGAATCGATGGCCTCGACCACCAAGCGCCATCCGGGCAGAATGTCGGCCCGTATTGGCACGGACGAGAACGGTCGCATCACCGGCATGGAGTTTGATGGCGATTTCAACACCGGTGCCTATGCCAGTTGGGGGCCGACCGTGGCCAACCGGGTGCCAGTCCATGCCTCAGGCCCTTACCTGACGCCTCATTACCGGGCAGAGACCCGCGCCTTGCACACCAACGGCCCGGTGTCCGGGGCCTTTCGCGGCTTCGGTGTACCCCAGGCGGCAATCTTGCAGGAAATGATTTATGATGATCTGGCCGCCGCCTGTGACATGGACCGGCTCGAATTTCGCCGCCTCAACGCCCTCGGAAATGGCGACAGCACGGTCTGTGGTCAAACCTTGCAGGGCGTTGGTATCGGCGATTGCCTGGACGCCCTGATCCCCAGATGGCAGGAGGCAAACAGCGAAATCGAAAAATTCAATGCCACATCGGCAACCACGAAAAAGGGTATCGGCGTGGCCTCGTGCTGGTATGGCTGCGGCAATACGGCGCTGCCGAACCCATCAACCGTACGGCTGGGCATTACGGCGACAGGCCGGTTGTGTCTGCACCAGGGGGCGACGGATATCGGCCAGGGCGCCAACACGGTGATCACCCAGATATGTGCCGATGCCCTTGGCATGGCTATTGAAAGCTTCTCGCTGATCGGCCCGGATACCGCCCTGACTCCCGATTGCGGCAAGACATCGGCCTCGCGCCAGACCTTCATCACCGGCAAGGCGGCGGAACGGGCCGGCCTCTCATTGCGGCAGACTATCTTGCGGGAAAGCAATTCAGGGCCGAAAGCCCGGCTGAACCTGGAAAGTGGGCGACTGCTGATCAGTGACGGCGAGGCGGAGCGGGAAATCGATCTGTTGAACTTGCCGGTGCAAGCCAACGGCTACGTTCTGTGGGCGCAAGAAACCTATGACCCGCCCACCTCGGCGCTCGATGAAAACGGTCAGGGCATCCCTTATGCCGTCTATGGCTACGGTGCGCAACTGGCTGAAATTGAAGTCGATACGGTGCTTGGCACGGTCAAGGTCACCCGCGTCACCGCCGCCCATGATCTGGGCCGGGTGATCAACCCGTTGCTGTCGGAAGGGCAAATCGAAGGCGGCGTGGCACAAGGGCTGGGCATGGCCCTGATGGAAGAATATATACCGGGCCGCACGGAAAACCTGCACGACTACCTGATCCCGACGGTCGGCGACATGCCCCATGTGCAGTCGATCCTGATCGAAGTGCCCGACCCGGAAGGCCCCATGGGGGCCAAGGGCCTGGGCGAGCATGTTCTGATCCCCACCGCCCCGGCCATTCTCAACGCCATCACCGACGCCTGCGGGGCCAGAATAGAGAGATTGCCCGCCGTGCCCCACCGGGTATTGGCGGCCATCAAATTAGCCGAGGCGCGGTCATGAGTGCGGGCGAAAAAGTCCGTTGCGATGCCTGCCCGGTAATGTGCTATGTGGCCGAGGGCCGGGCCGGGGCGTGCGATCGCTACGCCAACGAAAAAGGCAAGATCATCCGCTGCGATCCCCTGACCATCCTCGACCAGACCCTGGAAAAAGGTGGCGAAGTGGTGCCGTTTCTGAAATCCACCTGGGATGGCCGGGTGGTCGCGGGCCGGGATGTTTTTGTTACTGCCGTTGGCGCCGGAACCACCTATCCCGATTACAAACCGGCCCCCTTTATTGTCAGCCGCGATTTAGGCGGGGTCGATTTTGTCACCGTGGTCACCGAGGCCATTTATTCCTACTGCGGCGTTAAAATCAAAATCGATACGGACCGGCATCTGGGTCACGAAGGGGCCACGGTCCGCGCCTTTGGTGAGGCCGTCGGCCATATCATGACCAGCGAGTATGGCTCGCAAATGCTGTCCCTCGGCGGCGTCGATCATCTGACCGGCGGTTCCAGAGCGGAAGGCGATACCACGTGTAAAACCCTGATGGATCTGTGCAACAAGCGACCGGTTGAACTGACCATTGATGGCGGCACCAGCGTTATCGTTGAGGCCGGCCAGGCGCCCATTGTCGATGGCCAACAGGAACACCGAATGCGGGTCGGCTGCGGCTCGGCGACCATCGGCATGTTTGCGTCTCAGTGGTTGGGGCTGGTCGATGAAGTGGTCGTCGTTGATGATCATATCACCGGCGTGGTTTCCGAACACCAGGCGGGCAAGGTGCTGGGCTGGCAGCCGACCGGTATTAAAATTCTCGGTCGGCGATCGACACCGGGCCGCTATTTCAGGGTGGCCGAACCGGGCCTGGGCTGGGGCGGCACGGATATTGAAGACCCGCTGGTTATTCTCGGCCCCTGGAACGCTAAAAAAGGGGCCCGGCCCGGACTGAGCCTGTTGATGGTATCAACCACCGGCGAGCAATTTAGCTACTATGTTCTCGACGACAATCTGGTGCCCCTATTGCAGGACTTACCGGAACACCTCAGGGCGTCAGTCGATCTGATCTCGGAAAACTGCGAACCTTCCCTGTGCACCGTGTTGTTCATGGCCGGGGCCGGGGGCTCCTTGCGGTCCGGGGCGACCCGCAATCCGGTCAAACTGACCCGGTCCGTGCAAAAAAAGAATACTCGGGTGACCTGCGGCGGCGCGCCCGCCTACATCTGGCCCGGCGGCGGTATTACCCTGATGGTCGATGTCGCCGACATGCCCGACAATTCGTTCGGCTATGTGCCGACCCCGGCCATCGTCGCCCCCCTGGAATTCACCGTGGCGCGGGGCGATTACCTGGATCTGGGCGGTCATCAACAGTCGGTCCGGTCAATCGATGATGTGATCGCCAGCGGCGGCGAATACGGCGACAGTATGCGCACCATTGCCCCGCCTGTCGGCGTTCCAAAAAGGCCGAAATAATGGGCCTGGAAGCCAGTATTCTGGCCGATGGCCGCCGACTGCATTTGCACGAAGGGCCGATTGATCTGATCATCGAGGCCATCGGCCCCGGTCGGCAAGACGCTTACGATCTGGCCGTGGGGCGGTTTCGGGGTTTGTTGCAGGAACTGGTCCATGAGTTGCCGGAATTGCGGCTGGCCGCAGACCGGGATCGCTTGTTCCACGGCCCGGTGGCGCGGCGTATGCAACAGGCCGTGATCCCCATGCTGGCGACTTTTGTCACCCCCATGGCGGCCGTCGCCGGGGCCGTCGCCGATGAAATTCTGGCGGCCATGGACGATCAGGGAGGTATCGAGAAAATCATCGTCAACAACGGTGGCGATGTGGCGTTTTATCTCACCCCCGGACAATCTATCGAGGCCGCCATCGGCGCTGATCGGGTTGGCAAGATCGTCGTCACCGAGCGGCATCACAGCCGGGGCGTGGCGACATCGGGATGGCAGGGGCGCAGCCATTCGCTCGGCATCGCCGATGCGGTCACCGTGGTGGCGACAAATGCCGCCGGGGCCGATGCGGCGGCGACCCTGATCGCCAACGCGGTTGATCTTCCGGGCCACCCGGCGATCACCAGAATTCCGGCTCGCCATATGGCTCCCGACAGCGATCTGGGCGACCGCTTGGTGACCGAATATGTGGGGCCGCTCTCTGAACGGGATGTCTGCGACGCCCTTGATGGCGGTGAACAATTCGCCAGCGCCCTGATCGACCGCAATGTCATCGCCGGAGCCCTGCTTATGTTGCAAGGGCAATTTCGTCAGGTCGGGTCGCCGGTCCTGATCCCAGAACACACAGGAGACCGCGCCTATGGCTGATTTTACTCTTCGTAAAACTATGACAATCATCGAAGAAATTCATCATGAAAATGGACCGCCACCGGCCACGCCACGGCGTCGCGCCGCCGTCATCGCCATTGTCAAAAACCCGTTTTCCGGCGGCTATCACGAAGACCTGCAAAGCGCCATGGACGATTTGAAACCCCTGGCCCTGTCCATGAGCCAGATGTTGATCGACGCTCTTGGCGGTGGCGACGGGATCGACGGCTATGGCAAGGCCGCCCTGTGTGGCGAAGGTGGTGAAATAGAACATGCCGCGCTGTGGCATGTGGCCGGGGGCTATGGGATGCGCGATCATCTGGGCGTCGCCAAGGCCATTGTGCCCTCGGCCATGAAGGTCGGCGGGGTCGGTGCCCGCATCGATATTCCCCTGGGTCACATCAACGCCGCCTACGTGCGCAGCCATTTCGACGCCATGGAAATCAGCGTTTCCGATGGCCCCCGTCACGATGAATTGTTGCTCGCCCTGGCGATGTCGAAAGGCCCCCGTATTCACAGCCGCATGGGGGGCCTGGAAGCCGCCGATGTGAAGGGTGAAGACGGCCTACGCTAACCGATGAATGCCTTGGTCAGTTCAGTTTCGGGATCGCACAAATCGTCGATCACATTGAAGTGGTGTCTGCCTGGGGCATGAACGCTCTCGGTCATGGCTCCAGGACCGGACCACACTCGAGCCAGTAAATCGTTTTGGGCGACAAAGGCCGGGCGCTCATCGGCCCCGACCCAACAGGTGATCGAACAGGGTTCCAGCGGGCGGTGCAGGGCGACACTTTCGCGCGCCGCCTCGGCCTCGTCGAGGCCTAGAATTTCGTTCATGGTGGTGTGCCGCAGGGGGCGCAGATCGTGGACGCCGCTGATCGACAAAACATGTTCGATGCGGCCCCAAATGTCGATCTGTAAAGGGCCGTCCTGACAGACCATGCGGCAGACCAGATGGCCGCCGGCCGAATGCCCGGCCAGGCGGATAGGGCCTTCGATACGTTGCGCGGCGAACTGGACCGCGCGGGCGAATTGATCGGTGATCTGGCCGATCCGGGCCTGCGGGGCGAGAGTGTAGCTCGGTACGCATACGGCCCAGCCCCTGGCCAACGCGCCCCCGGCCAAATGCGACCAGGTCGATTTGTCGAACGCTTTCCAGAAACCACCGTGGGCAAAAACCGCCAACCCCCTGGCCGTTCCAATGGGGCGGAACAAATCCAGTTTGTCCCGCTCTTGCGGACCATAGGCCAAGTCCAGATCGGCCCGACCGGCAGCCATCAAAGCATCCCGAAAAGCCAGGGCCTGTTTGGCCCATTTGGGCGCATAGCCAGCGGCCCCGTCAATGTGGCCGCCGTTGTCGTAGGCGTCATCCCAATCGGCTTTTGAGGGTGGATTTTCCATGATTGAAAAAATACCAACGGTGTCTTTTTAATTCAAGCTTTAAATGTTTATACTTGAAATATACCTTGAATAAGTCTACAACGATACAAGGCAAATTAAGGGTGGCGGAGAGGGTTTCCATGAAAGTCTTGTGTCTGGGCGGCGGTCCTGCGGGCCTTTATTTCGCCATCAGCATGAAGCTGCGCGACCCGGTGCATGATGTGGTGGTGATCGAACGCAACAAGGCCGATGATACCTTCGGCTGGGGCGTGGTGCTGTCCGATGATGCGCTCGACAACATGATCGGGAACGATCCGAAAAGCGCCGAAGCGATCCGTCAGAATTTCGCCTACTGGGATGATATCGCCGTCCACCACAAGGGCCACAAAACCGTTTCCGGCGGTCATGGTTTTGCCGGTATCGGGCGCCAGAAAATGCTCATTATTTTGCAGGATCGGGCCCGCGCTCTCGGTGTGGACCTGCGTTTTGAAACGGAATTCGGCTCCGCCGGTGACTATAAAGACGACTATGATCTGGTCGTCGCCTGTGATGGCATCAATTCTGCCGTGCGTTCCCAATACGCCAACAAGTTCAAGCCCGACATCGATATTCGCGTCTGCAAGTTCATCTGGCTCGGCACCCAGCAGAAATTCGACGATGCTTTCACTTTCATTTTCGAGCAGACCAAACACGGCTGGATGTGGATTCACGCCTATCAGTTCGATGCCGATACCGCCACCGTGATCGTCGAATGCACCAACGAAACCTGGCACAAGTTCGGTTTCGAAATTATGTCCAAGGAACAGACCATCACCACGTGCGAGGACATTTTCGCCGACCATCTGAACGGCAACAAACTGATTTCCAACGCCGACCATTTGCGCGGCTCGGCCGTGTGGATGAACTTCCCGCGGGTGATTTGTCAAAACTGGCATTATGAAAACATTGTGCTGATGGGCGACGCGGCGGCGACCGGTCATTTTTCCATCGGCTCGGGCTCCCGCCTGGCCTTTGACAGCGCCATTTCGCTGGCTAATTATCTGCACAGCGAAGCGACAATGGAAGCGGCGTTCGAACGCTATCAGGACGAACGGCGCTTAGAAGTGCTGCGCCTGCAATCGGCCGCGCGCAATTCGCTGGAATGGTTCGAAAACGCCGAACGTTATGTCGATTACGATCCGGTCCAGTTCAATTATGCCCTGCTGACCCGCTCCCAACGGATCAGCCACGAAAACCTGCGTCTGCGCGACAAGGCCTGGCTGGAAAGCGCCGAAGACTGGTTCCAGGTTCAGGCCGGGCAACCGACCGGGTCCGGCAAATCGCCCATGTTCACGCCCTATAAAATGCGCGGCATGGAAGTGCCCAACCGTATTGTTGTTTCCCCCATGGCCCAGTACAAGGCGGTCGATGGCTGCCCGTCTGACTGGCATTTCGTCCACTACGCCGAACGGGCGAAAGGTGGCGCCGGTCTGGTTTACGTGGAGATGACGTGCGTTAGCGCCGATGGTCGCATCACGCCGGGATGTCCGGGTTTGTATGCGCCCGAACATGAAGCCGCCTGGGCCCGCCTGACCGCCTTCGTGCACCGGGAAACTGATGCCAAAATCTGCTGCCAGATCGGCCATTCCGGGCGCAAGGGATCGACCCAGCTGGGATGGCAAGACATGGACGCGCCGCTGATCGAAGACAACTGGCCCTTGCTATCGGCCTCGGCTATGGCCTGGTCGCCGGGCAATGCCACGCCCAAGGCCATGAACCGGGCCGATATGGATGTGGTGCGGGATCAGTTCGTTAGCGCCACCGAAATGGCCGAGCGGGCCGGGTTCGACATGATCGAGTTGCACGCCGCCCACGGTTACCTGATGTCGTCGTTCATTTCGCCGCTGTCGAACATCCGCGACGATGACTATGGTGGGCCGCTGGAAAACCGTATGCGTTATCCCCTGGAAGTGTTCGCCGCCATGCGGGCCGCGTGGCCGCAAAACAAGCCCATGTCGGTGCGCATTTCCGCCAATGACTGGGTCGACAGGGGCGGCATCACGCCTGCCGACGCGGTCGAAATCGCCGCCATGTTCAAGGCCGCCGGGGTCGATATCATCGACGTGTCCACGGGCCAGACCTCGACCCAGGCCGACCCGGTCTACGGCCGCATGTACCAGACGCCCTGTGCCGATAAAATTCGCAACGAGCTTGGCGTGGCGACCATGACGGTGGGCAATATATACGAGCCCGATCATGTCAATTCGATCCTCATGGCCGGTCGTGCCGATCTGGTTTGCCTGGCAAGGCCCCATCTTGCCGACCCCTATTGGACCCTGCACGCGGCGGCCACATTGGGCGAGCAAAGCCAAAAATGGCCCGACCCTTACTTGCCCGGCCGCGATCAGATGTACCGATTGGCCGAACGGGCCGAAGCCATGGTGGTGCGGGTATGACCGACCTGACGGGCAGATCGGGGTCGCCCCTGGAAAAACGCCGCCTGCGCATGTGGATTCGCATGTTGCGCACGACGCGGGCGGTGGAAAACAGGTTGCGGGTATATTTGCGCGAAAAGTTCGACACCACCTTGCCCCGGTTCGATGTGCTGGCCGCCCTGTACCGCGCCGAATATGGTTTGAAAATGAGCGCCCTGTCGAAACAACTGCTGGTCTCGAACGGTAACGTGACCGGCATTATTGATCGCCTGGTCGCCGATGGACAGGTCGAACGGGTGTCTGTCAAAAATGACCGCCGGGCGGTTTTGGTCTGCCTGACGCCCCAGGGGCGAACCTTGTTTTCCCGCATGGCCGCCGCCCACGAAGACCTGATCAATGATTTGTTCGGCCATATGGTCGATGACGATTTGAATGTACTGGTCGGAATTTTTAGACGCCTCAAATAACTGGATGGTGAACATGATACTGATGGCTGATTTCACACCGAGCCATTTCAAATGGCGCATGGAAGGCTCGGTCGCGGTCATCGCGCTGGATCGGCCGGACCGCAAAAACCCGCTGACCTTCGACAGTTACGCCGAACTGCGGGACACATTTCGCGACTTGGCCTATGCCGATGATATCCATGCCGTGGTGTTTGCTTCCAACGGCGGCAATTTTTCGTCCGGTGGCGACGTGCACGATATCATCGGGCCGCTGGTCGCCATGGAGATGAAACAATTGCTCGCCTTCACCCGCATGACCGGCGATCTGGTCAAGGCCATGCTGGCCTGCGGCAAGCCGATTATTGCCGCCGTCGATGGCGTCTGCGTCGGTGCCGGGGCGATCATCGCCATGGCTTCGGACCTGCGTCTGGCGACGCCACAAGCCAGCACCGGTTTTCTGTTCACCCGGGTCGGCCTGGCCGGCTGTGACATGGGCGCGTGCGCCATCCTGCCCCGCATTATTGGCCAGGGCCGGGCCGCCGACCTGCTCTATACCGGGCGCACCATGAGCGCCGAGGAAGGTTATGCGTGGGGCTATTTCAACGCCCTGCACGAGGCCGACGAGCTCGATACTGCCGCCCTGAAACTGGCCAGTCGTATCGCTGCGGGGCCGACATTCGCCAACGGCATGACCAAGACCCAGCTTAACCACGAATGGAACATGTCGCCGGAACAGGCCATCGAAGCCGAGGCCCAGGCCCAGGCGATCTGTATGCAGACCAGGGATTTCGAGCGCGCCTATCATGCTTTCGTGGGCAAGGAAAAACCCGTGTTCGAGGGCGATTGATGGTCGATAAAAGTTTTCTCGACTGGCCGTTTTTCGGCGACCGGCACCGGCATCTGGCGCAACATCTGGAAGCCTGGTGCGCTCGCCACTTGCCGGTAGACCATGACGATATCGATGCCGCCTGTCGCGGACTGGTGTCAGAACTGGGCGCGGCGGGTTTTCTCGAATTGACCGGGGCCGGGCCAGGCGAAAGCCTGGATGTGCGCTCCCTTTGTTTGATCCGGGAAACCCTCGCCCGGCACGATGGCCTGGCCGATTTCGCCTTCGCCATGCAGGGCCTGGGCATGGGTGCGGTGACCCTGTTCGGGTCCGATGATCAGCGCCAATGGTTGCGCAAAACCCGCGCCGGAAAAGCCATTTCCGCCTTCGCCCTGACCGAACCGGCGTCCGGGTCCGACGTTGCCAACATCGCCATGACGGCGACCCGTGACGGATCGGATTATATCCTGAGCGGCGAAAAAACATGGATATCCAATGGTGGCATCGCCGATGTTTATGTGGTCTTCGCCAGAACCGGCGAGGGGCCGGGGGCCAAGGGCCTGTCGGCGTTCCTGGTGCCGGCCGATACAACTGGATTAACCGTCGCCGAACGGCTACAGGTGATCGCCCCCCATCCCCTGGCGCGGCTCGCCTTCACCGATGTGCGGCTGCCCGAAAGTGCGCTTATTGGAGAACCTGGAAGTGGTTTCAAGATCGCCATGTCGGTGCTCGATATTTTCCGCTCGACCGTCGGCGCGGCGGCGCTCGGGTTTGCCCGCCGGGCCTTGCAGGAGACTCTCAAACGCAGCGATGAACGCCAACTGTTCGGTGCGCCCTTGCATGATTTGCAAATGGTTCAGGGGCACTTGGCGGACATGGCCGTTGATATCGATGCATCGGCCCTGCTGGTTTACCGGGCCGCCTGGACCAAAGATATGGGGGCGGCGCGGATCACCCGGGAAGCGGCCATGGCCAAACTGTACGCCACCGAAGCGGCTCAGAAGGTGATCGATCAGGCGGTGCAAATTCATGGCGGCGACGGCGTCCGGGTCGGCTCGGTGGTGCAAAGTCTATACCGGGATATCCGCGCCCTGCGCATCTACGAAGGGGCAACGGATGTGCAAAAAATAATTATCGCACGGCAAATCATAGGGAGTGAATAACCATGCTCGGACCCTCGGGACACAGCGATACTTTCAGCCGGGACAACCTGCCCCCGGACGATCAGCAACCGCAATTTCTGCTCGCTGATTTTCCCTATCCGGATTATCTGAACGCCGCCGTGGCGCTGACCGATGACATGGTCGAAAAGGGCTTCGGCGATCATACGGCGTTAATCGGCAATGGCCGCCAGCGCACTTACAAGGAGCTGTCGGACTGGACCAACCGGCTGGCCCGTGCCCTGGTCGAAGATTTCCATATCGAACCGGGCAACCGGGTGCTGATCCGCTCGGCCAACAATCCGGCCATGGTCGCGTGCTGGCTGGCGGCGACCAAGGCCGGGGCCGTCGTGGTTAATACCATGCCCATGTTACGGGCCATGGAACTGACCAAAATCATCGACAAGGCGGAAGTCGCCCTGGCGCTCTGTGATACCCGGCTGATGGATGAACTGGTGATCTGTGCCAAGGACAGCAAATACCTGAAAAAAGTTATTGGCTTCGACGGCACCGCCAACCACGATGCGGAACTGGATCGCGCGGCCCTGGGCAAACCGGTCAAATTCGATGCGGTTCAGACCGGTCGCGACGATGTCGCCCTGCTCGGGTTTACCTCCGGCACCACGGGAATTCCCAAGGCGACCATGCACTTCCACCGGGATCTGCTGATCATCGCCGACGGCTATGCCAAAGAAGTTTTGCGGGTCACACCCGACGACATTTTTGTCGGCTCGCCGCCGTTGGCCTTTACCTTCGGCCTCGGCGGGCTGGCTATCTTTCCCTTGCGCTTCGGGGCGACGGCGACCCTGCTGGAAAATGCCTCACCGCCGGAAATGATCAAAATTATCGAAACCTATGGCGCAACCATATGCTTCACCGCGCCCACGGCCTACCGGGTGATGTTGCAGGCCATGGACGACGGGGCCGATTTATCGACCCTGCGGTGCGCCGTCTCCGCCGGGGAAACCCTGCCCGGTGCCATCTTCGATGAATGGATCGAAAAGACCGGCAAGCCCCTGCTGGACGGCATCGGCGCCACCGAACTGCTGCATATTTTCATTTCCAACCGGTTCGATGATGCCCAACCCGGCAGTACCGGGCGGGCGGTCGAGGGTTATCAGGCGATGATTGTCGATGACGACATGACCGAAGTCCCCTGCGGCGAGATCGGCCGCCTGGCCGTGCGCGGCCCCACCGGCTGTCGCTATCTGGCCGACGACCGGCAGGTGATTTACGTACGCGACGGCTGGAACCTGACCGGCGATACCTTCAGCCAGGATGAACACGGCAATTTCCATTTCGTCGCCCGGTCTGACGACATGATCGTCTCGTCGGGCTACAACATCGCCGGCCCGGAAGTCGAACAGGCGCTTTTGTTGCATCAAAGCGTGCTCGAATGTGGCGTCGTCGGTGCCGCCGATGACGAGCGCGGCATGGTCGTCGCCGCCCATGTGGTCTTGCGCCAAGGCGTTCGTGGCGATGACGACCTGGCCAAGGCCTTGCAGGATCACGTCAAGGCCACCATCGCGCCTTATAAATATCCCCGCATTGTCAAATTCATCGGTGATCTGCCGAAAACCCAGACTGGAAAAGTCCAGCGTTTCAAACTCAAGGAAAACTCATGAGCGATACATCTTTCGAATATCTGCAACCGCCCG